>JAKACL010000153.1 GCA_021821425.1 Pseudomonadota bacterium | reverse complement strand
AACCGTGCGCAGGCTGTTATCAAAGGCAGTAATCAGACTATCCAGGTTCATCATGCCGTCGCCATAATATCCGCCTCGGACTTTGCAGGATTTGCATGCGCCAGGCAAGTCCTGACCACAAAAAAAACGGGCTCCCGAAGGAGCCCGTTCAATCAACCAATCTGACCTAAGTCAGATTAGAAGGAGTGGACCACGCCCACGCTGAAGCCGTCGGGGTTGCCGCCGGCAACGGTGCCGGGGTTGTCACCGTGGCCACCGCCGAAGGGGGTAGCGGCGATGAAGGCATCGTTATCCATGTTGGCGTAGACGCCGTACACGGAAGTGCGCTTGGACAGCGCGTAGTCAACGCCCAGAGCCCACATGTCGGAGTCAGCAGCGACGGGCACGTCGATGTCACGGGTGTAGTACTGAGCCTTCAGAGTGAAAGCACCCATGTTGTAGGAACCGCCCAGGCCCCAGACGTCCATGTCGAGACCAGGGACACCACCGACATCACTGTCATTCTGGTACAGGCCGGCCACTTTGAAGTCGCCGAACTTGTAGCTGGCACCCAGACGCCAGGCTTTCTGGTCGGCAGCAGCACCCAGACCTTCGATGTTCTGGTAGCCCAGGCCGATGGACAGGGGACCGTTGTCGTAGCCAGCGTTGGCAGACCAAGCGTTGGACTGGGCACCGACGTTAGCACCGGCACCGGCGTTGGTCACGTAGGCAACCAAGGCGCTGAAGCCGCTGAAGTTGGGGGTGCCGTAGGCGATCACGTTGTTCGGACGGATGTCCATGCCCTGGTTGATCAGGTTACGGGAGTCGCCGAGCTGGTTGCCGAAGAAGTCGTACTTGCGGCCGACCATCTTGTAGGGAGCCTCATGCTTACCCAGCAGGGCCTTACCCCAGGCGCTTTCCACGCCCACGAAGGTGTTGCCGGAGGACACGCCGTCGGCGGTGGCGCCGAAGGAAGCGTCAGCGTTACCGGTCGCGCCAGCGGAGAAGTAGGTCTGGATTTGCCAGAAGGCCTTCATGCCGCCGCCCAGGTCTTCGGAACCCTTGAAGTAGATGTTGGACGAGTTGCTGGACACGTTCAGATGGGCGTCGCCAACGGGGGTGTCGCGGTTCAGGTAATCGAACGACATGTTGATCTGGCCACCAACGTCAACGTTGGAAGTGGCTGCGAAGGCGGGGGCCGCGAAAGCGGAGGCCAGCGCCAGGGCAATCAGTTTCTTTTGCATTACATTCTCCTTTTACAGAATTTTTGAAAGCTCTGCAGAGCTGTCCGGAAATGGACAGGGCAATTATGGGCGGGTCAGCCAAGCCGGTTCAAGGAAAAGCGCCGGCAAGTTCAAAAATACTAAGCAGTCTTGTGGGCAAAAAGCCACGCGGGTCGAGATCTTTTTCAAAAACCCTTGTTAATCAATATGTTGTTTTGATGCATCACAAATACACAATTGTTGTATTTGGACAACAACGGGGATGTCGTCATTTAGAATGCCTAATTCCCATCCCGAAACGACCGCCCGCTAAAAAAGCTTGGCCAATACAAGATCAGGCGAACAGCCGGGCCAGTTCCTGCCCGGGGTTGTCCGCACGCATGAATGCTTCGCCAACCAGAAATGCATGCACATCGTTTGTGCGCATGCGCGTCACATCAGCCGGGCCGAGAATGCCGGATTCGGTCACGACTATGCGCTCGGGGCCAATTTGGGGCAAAAGCTCCAAAGTCGTCTCAAGGCTGACTTCGAAAGTGCGCAGATTGCGGTTGTTGATGCCTTGCAGCGGAGTTTTTAATTGCAGGGCCAGTTTGAGCTCTTCGGCGTTGTGCGACTCCACCAGCACCGCCATGCCCAGTTCATGCGCCAGGCTCTCCAACATCAGCATCTCATCCAGATTCAATGCCGCCACGATGAGCAGGATGCAATCGGCCTCCATGGCACGAGCCTCGTAGACCTGGTAGGGATCGATGATGAAATCCTTGCGCAACACGGGCAGGGAACAGGCGGCGCGCGCCTGTTGCAGGTACTCGGTGCAGCCCTGGAAATATCGACGGTCGGTAAGCACCGACAAGCAGGCCGCGCCACCCTGCTCGTAGCTGACGGCGATCTTGCCAGGATCGAAATCCTCGCGCAGCACGCCCTTGCTGGGGCTGGCCTTCTTGATCTCGGCAATGACGGCCGGCTTGTCGGCGGCAATCCTGGCCCGAATGGCGCCGACGAAATCGCGTGCCGGCGGTTGCGCTTTGGCGCGCGCCCGCATCTCGGCGAAGGGAACCTGTTTCAGGCCGGCGGCGATTTCCTCGCGCTTGGTGGCGAGGATTTTATTGAGAATGTCCGACACCTTCTATGTAGCCTTGAAACGATTGGAGAACCCTACCAGCTGACGCAGCTTGTCACGCGCCGCACCTGAGTCGATGGCTGCATGCGCCATTTCGACGCCCTCGCCCAGAGTGGCCGCGCGGTCGGCTGCGTATATGGCAGCGCCGGCATTGAGCACGACGATGTCCCGCGCCGGCCCAGGCAAACCGTCAAGCACGCCCAGCAGCATGTCTTTCGACTGGCTGGCATCCCAGACTTTCAGCGTTTCGATGCCGCCCGCCTCTATGCCGAATTCACGCGGATGAATGGTGTATTCGCAGACCTCGCCGTTCTTGAGCTCACCCACCAGCGTTTCGCCGGTCAGCGTGATTTCGTCCATGCCATCGGAGCCGTGCACCACCAGGACATGGCGGCTGCCCAGACGCTGCAATACGCGCACCAGGATGCCGACGAGGTCGGCATGGAACACCCCCAGCAATTGATGGGGCGCACCCGCAGGATTGGTAAGCGGGCCAAGAATGTTGAACAGCGTGCGCACACCCAGTTCCTTGCGCACCGGCGCCGCATGCTTCATGGCACCATGGAAATTGGGTGCAAACATGAAGCCGATGCCGATCTCATCCAGGCACTGGCCGGCCTGTTCAGGATTGAGGCCGAGGTTTACCCCCAGCGCTTCCAGCACATCGGCACTGCCTGTGGTGGACGACACCGAGCGTCCGCCATGCTTGGCGACGCGCGCACCGGCTGCGGCCGCAACGAAGGCAGCCGTGGTCGAGATATTGAAGGTATGGCTGGCGTCGCCGCCGGTACCGCAGGTATCGACCAGATTGGCGTCATTCCTCACCGCCACCTTGGCGGCGAATTCACGCATGACCTGGGCCGCAGCGGTGATTTCGCCCACCGTTTCCTTTTTTACGCGCAGACCGATGATGATGCCGGCGATCTGCGCGGGCGTAAGTTCCCCCCCCATGATCTGGCGCATGAGCGCAAGCATCTCGTCGTGAAAAATTTCACGCTGCTCGACCAGGCGGACCAGCGCCTGTTGTGCCGTGATCATCGCGCTCCCTTCAGAAAATTGGCCAGCATGGCATGGCCATGCTCAGTCAGGATGGATTCGGGATGAAACTGCACGCCCTCCACCGCCAAGGTCTTGTGGCGCACCCCCATGATCTCGCCATCGTCGGTCCAGGCGGTGATTTCCAGGCAATCCGGCAGCGACTCGCGTTCGATCACCAGCGAATGGTAACGCGTGGCGCGAAAGGGATTCGGCAATCCCTTGAATACACCCACATCCTTGTGGCGGATCATGGAAGTCTTGCCGTGCATGAGTTCCTTGGCGTGCACGATTTTGCCGCCGAATGCCTGGCCGATACTCTGATGGCCAAGGCAAACGCCCAGAAGCGGCACCTTGCCGGCAAACTCCCTGATCAGCGGCACCGAAATGCCCGCCTCGCTGGGCGTGCACGGCCCCGGCGAAATGACGATGTGGTCCGGCCTCAGTGCAGCTACGCCAGCCAGGTCAATTTCGTCGTTGCGAATTACTTTCACATCTTCGCCCAACTCGCCGAAATACTGCACGAGGTTGTAGGTGAAGCTGTCGTAGTTGTCGATCATCAAAAGCATGGGGGGTCCTTTGGCGCCACGGCGCGCAGCCGGACAGGAAGCGGGAATTATAGCCGTGCGCCCCGGCTCGCCGGCAAAAAAAAGCGCCCGAAGGCGCTTAAAGGCGTAGGCCCAGGAGGGCTGTTTCTACCGGCACGAACCGGCCCGCGATGACGCATTGCCGGGCTCGGCGCGACAAGCCGGGCGGCAGCCGATCTGCTGCCGCCCGGCATGCGTCCTCACTTGAGCTTCTTGACGCCCATGAGGCTCAGCACATATTTCTCATACAGCGGCTCGGTGCTGCCCTTCTTCATCTTGCGCATGAAGTATTTCTCGAAGGCCACCTTGGCCAGGTGCACCCACTTGCCTTCCTTGAACCAGTTGACGTTGCGCGGCGGAATCTGCGGCAGCGCCACGAACGCCGCGCCGCCGTCGCCAAAATCGGCCAGGCAGACTGCGTTCCAGGTGGCCTTCTCGACAGGCTCCTTGCCGTCGAGAATCGAGCGGATGTTGTGCGCAGTGGCCGTCACCATGGATTCGATCATGTAGCCGGTCTTGGGCGTGCCGGTGGGGACGGGCGTGGCCTCGACCGGGGGGATGGCAACGCAGACGCCGACGGAGAAGACGTTCTGGAATTTGGGATTGCGCTGATAGGGGTCGATGGTGATGAAGCCGCGCGGATTGGTGAGCCCCTCGACGCCAAACACGGCATCGATGCCCTTGAAAGCCGGCAGCATCATGGAGTACTTGAAGTCCAGCACATGCTCCTTGATGACCTCACCCTTGTCGTTGTGCTCGGCCACGAACATCTTGCCGGCCTCGACCTTGGTCACCTTGGCGTTGCAGATCCACTTGATGTGGCGGTCGCGCATGGCGGACTCCAGCAAGCCCTTGGAATCGCCCACGCCGCCCAGACCCAAATGGCCGATGTAGGGTTCGGCGGTAACGAAGGTCATCGGCACCTTGTCGCGGATTTTCCTGCGTTTGAGATCGGTGTCCATGATCATGGCGAACTCGTAGGCCGGCCCGTAGCAGGATGCACCCTGCACCGCGCCGACCACGATATGGCCCGGATCCTTGACGAATTCGTCCCAGGCCTTGCCGGACTTGACGGCATGCTCCACCTGGCAAATGGATTGGGTATGTCCATCCGGCCCCAGGCCTTCCACTTCGTCGAAGGCCAGCTTGGGACCGGTGGCGATGATCAGGAAGTCATAGTCCACGGTGCGCCCGTCGGCCAGTTCGATCTGGTTTTTCTCGGGGTGCACGCGCTTGGCACCGACCGGGATGAAATCGATGCCCTTTTTGTTGAGGTAAGGGCCGGCGGGAATGGTGATGTCGGATTGTGTGCGCCAGTTGACCGCAACCCAGGGGTTGGACGGCGTGAACTGGAAGTAGGGCAGATTGGAAATGACGGTAACCCTGTCCTGCGATCGCGCGTTTTCACGCATTTCGTAGGCCATGGTCATGCCGCCAATGCCCGCGCCCAGGATAACGATGTGTGCCATATTTTGAGCTTCTCCGTGTCTTGGTTTGTCAGTAATGCGCCCCTTGGTCGGGCGTACACCTATATAGGCAATAGCCGTGCCAACCGGGACAGGCCCGGAATGCCCGTCAATTCAAGGGGCGCCATCACAACGGCATCATTGACATGCCGAATGTGTCATGACAATGTCCTGATTGTCATGACACACGGAGAGGCGAAATCATGCCCGGCGTTGATTTGCAGGAAATCATCGAAGCTCACGACCAGCCATTCGTGGTGATCGACGAGCAGTACCGCATCGTCGCTGCCAACCGGCGCTATTGCGATTCCTACGGGGTCAGCCTGGAGGCCATTTTGGACCGGCGCTGCCACGAAATTTCGCATCATTCGCCCAGCCCCTGCCACGAGAACGGCGAGCAATGCCCCCATCAGGCGCTGTTCAGGAACGGCCAGTCCACAGTGGTCTTGCACACCCATTACCACGCCGACGACGAGCCCGAGCGCACACGCATACGCGGCCACGCCATTCGCGGCCTGGACGGGCGCCTGTATCTGGGCGAAATCCTCTACCCGCTGGAAACCAGCAGCGAACTGGATTGCAAGGACATGCGCATGATCGGCCATTCCCCGGCCTTCCTCGCCTGTGTCGACAATCTGGCGCGCGTGGCGGAAAGCGAGGCCTCCGTCTTGCTGTTCGGCGAAAGCGGCGTGGGCAAGGAACTGGCCGCGCGCTTCGTGCATGACCGTTCGGCCCGTTCGAGCGGGCCGTTCATCGCCATCAACTGCGCTGCCGTGCCTGAAAACATGTTCGAAAACGAGTTGTTCGGGCATGAGCGCGGTGCCTTTACCGGCAGCACCGGGCAAAAAAAAGGCCTGTACGAACTGGCCGACGGCGGCACGCTGTTCCTGGACGAAATATCCGAGATTCCGCTCGCCTTGCAGGCCAAGCTCTTGCGCGTGCTCGAAACCGGCGAATTCCGCCGCGTGGGCGGCACCAGGACGCTGAAGGCCGATGTCCGGCTGGTCTCCGCCACCAACCGCAATCTGCTGGACTGGGTGGATCAGAAACTGTTTCGCCTGGATCTTTATTACCGCCTCGCAGGCATCGATGTGGCACTGCCGCCACTGCGCGAACGGCGCGAAGACATTCCGGCACTCGCCGACACCCTGCTGTCGAGGCTGTCAGGCGGCAGCCGCATGCGCTGCCGCCTCGACAAGGAAGCGCTGGAAACGCTCAGGCACTACGACTTTCCCGGCAACGTAAGGGAACTGCGCAATCTGCTGCAACGCGCCATGGTGCGTTGCCGCGACGGCGTGATCCGTGCCGAAGACCTCAGTCTCGAAATTCCTGCCAACGGCGGCACACAGCCGTCAGCCGTGCCGAGCGCCGGTTCATTGAACGAACTGGAAAAAGACTACATCCGAGAACTGCTGGACAAGCACGGCGGCCACCGCCGCACAGTGGCCGAGCTGCTGGGCATCACCGAACGCACGCTTTACCGCAAACTCAAACAGCACGGTCTGAAATAAGCGACTAGGACAACTCCGCCGCGCGCACCACGGCGCGCGCCTTGTTGCGGGTTTCTTCCCATTCGTTTTGCGGCACCGAGTCGGCGACGATGCCGGCGCCGGCCTGCACATAAAGCGTGCCATCCTTGACTACCGCGGTGCGGATGGCGATGGCGAGGTCCATATCGCCATTGAA
>JAKACL010000152.1 GCA_021821425.1 Pseudomonadota bacterium | reverse complement strand
AAGAGCTCGCCGGTCTCGCCGTCCTTCGCCCACTCGACGTCCATCGGGCGTCGGTAGTGGGCCTCGATTGCCATCGCCTGGCGCGCCAGTTCCAGCACCTCGGCGTCGGTCAGCGAAAACTGCCGGCGCTGCGCGGGCGGCGTGTCCTCGATCACGGTGGCGCCGTCGCGCCACACCATGCGGGTGGCCTTGCCGCCCAGTTCGCGCCGCACCACTGCCGGATAGCCCTTGGCGAGCATCGGCTTGTGAACGTAGAACTCGTCCGGGTTGACCGAGCCCTGCACCACGGTTTCGCCCAGTCCCCAGGCGGCGGTGATGAATACCACGTCGCGGAAGCCCGATTCGGTATCGAGCGTGAACAGCACCCCCGAGCAGGCAATGTCGGAGCGCACCATGCGCTGCACGCCGGCCGACAAGGCGACGGCGGCGTGCGCAAAGCCATGATGCACGCGATAGGCAATCGCACGGTCGTTGTAGAGCGAGGCGAAGACCTTTCTCACATAGCGCAGCAGGTCGTCGGCACCCTGCACGTGCAGGTAGGTTTCCTGCTGGCCGGCGAACGAGGCGTCGGGCAGGTCCTCGGCGGTGGCCGACGAGCGCACCGCCACCGACACGTTGTCGCCGAGCGCGGCATAGGCGGCGCGCAGGCCGGTTTCCAGCGCGGCCGGCAAGGCGGCCGCCTCGACCCAGGCGCGGATTTCCGCCCCGGCCGCGGCCAGTGCGGTCACGTCGGCAACGTCGAGCGGCGTCAGCCGCGCATCGATGCGCGCACGCAAGTCGTTGTGATCGAGGAAGTCCCAGAACGCCTGCGCCGTGGTGGCAAACCCGCCCGGCACCCTGACGCCGGCGCCCGCCAGGTTGGCGATCATTTCGCCGAGCGAGGCATTCTTGCCGCCGACGCGCGGCACATCGGCCATCGACAGGCTGTCCAGGGGAACGATATAGTCATCCGAGACCGGCATAATCCACTCCATGACAAAACGCATCGCATACTGCGTATCCGACCACACCGGAGTCACCGTCGAGGCGGTGGCGAAGAGCGTGCTGGCGCAGTTTCCTGCGCTTGAGTGTAGCCTGATTGCGCTGCCTTTCATCGACAGCCGGGAAAAGGCGCGCGAGGCGGCGGCGCGCATTGCAGCCACGCCCGGCGCGCTGGTGTTTTCCACCCTGACCGACCCGGCGCTGCGCGCCACGCTGCGAGATAGCGGCGTCCACCCGTTCGACGTCTTCGATTTCGTCGTCCCGGCCGTGGAAGCGGCACTGGGCCAGCCCGCCACCCCCAGGGGCGGGCATACCCACGGCATGGCCGGCGATTACGAATCGCGCATCGACGCGGTCAATTTCAGCCTGGCGCTGGACGACGGTCTGCAGCCGCAACGGCTCGATCAGGCCGACCTCATCCTGATCGGCGTCTCGCGCGTCGGCAAGACGCCCACCGCGCTCTATCTCGCCCTGCAATATGGCCTGCGCGTCGCCAACTATCCGCTGACGCCGGACGATCTCGAACGCGGTAGCCTGCCCGATGTCCTGCTCGCCCACCTGCCGCGGCTGCGCGCCCTGACCCTGTCGGGCGAACGGCTCGCCGCCATCCGCCAGGTGCGCTACCCCGACAGCCGCTACGCCAGCCTGACGCAATGCCGCGAGGAACTCGCCGCCGCCGCGCGGCTATTCCAGCAACATGCGGTGCCGGTGCTCGACGCCACCCGCATGTCGGTGGAGGAAATCGCGGCGCGCCTGCGCAGCCGGCCATAAGCCGCAGTGTCGCGGCCGTCCGCCGGGCGGCTTCATTTTTCGGGCTTGTATCCGTAAATCTTCGTGGAATCCACACACGCTGCCTCCATCGATGAACACGCCGACCCAGTACAGCGTGGTGCGGCCTGGGCACTGCACGACGCCATGAAGCCCAACCCGCTTTTTTTGCATGCCCGCTGAAACCGCCACCCTCATGCGTATGCAGGCCGCACGGCGCATCGCCCGCCCCACGGCCTGGAAACTGGCCCTGCTGGCGGGCTTTGTCACGCAGCTGCTGCTGATCGTGTTCGTCACCGCCATTGGCCTGCAGCAGCTGGGGGTGACCACGCGCAACCTCCATCAGGTGGTCGACGTGCACATGCGCAAGCAGAACTACACCAAGCGGATGGTGGTCGCCGCGCGCGAGCGCACGGTGATCCTGCTGATCCTGCCCCAGACCCGGGATCCATTCGAGCGCGAGAACCTGCTGCAGAAATTCCGCGAACAGGGCACGGATTTCATCGTCGCACGCCTGGCCCTGCTCGCCATGCCGCTGAGCGCGAGGGAAACGGAACTGGTGTCCCGACAAGGGCAGCTGACCGGCGCGGCCCAGCCCATCCAGCTGCAGGTCATCGACCTGATCAATGCCGATTTCATCGACGAGGCCACAGAACTGGTTCTCCACAAGGCCATCCCGATGCAGAACGAGGTGATGTCGGTCCTGTCCCAGCTCGAGAACGAGACCCAGGCGATTTCCTCAGCTGCCAGCGAAAAGGCACGCAAGGACCATGCGGCCGCGCGCTTCTGGATGTATCTGCTGTCGGGCGCCGCGCTGCTGGTGGGCCTGCTGGTGGCGGCGGTGGTGTTCTATTTCGCCGCGCGGATCAGCCGCGAACGCGAACAGCTGGTCAGCCTCGACACCCTGACCGGCCTGCCCAACCGCATGCTGTTCATGGACCGGCTGGAGCAGTCTCTGATCCGCGCCAAACGCTACAACACGCAGATCGGCGTAATGTTCATCGACCTCGACCGCTTCAAGCGCGTCAACGACACCCTGGGACACGCCAGCGGCGATCAGCTGATACGCGAAGTGGCCCGGCGGCTGCGCGAAACGGTGCGCGCCGACGATATCGTGGCGCGGCTGGGCGGCGACGAATTCGTCGTCGCGATCAGCGGCGTGGTCACGCTCAGTTCCATCCTGCAGGTGGTCGAGAAAATGCTCGCGACCGTGACCGTCCCCTACCAGCTCGACGGGCGCGAAATTTTCTGCAGCTGCAGCATCGGCATCAGCATCTATCCGCATGACGGCACCAGCGCCAGCAACCTGCTGAAGAATGCCGACACCGCGATGTATCACGCCAAGAACAGCGGCAGAAACCGTTTCCAGCTCTACGACGCAGCGATGAACGCGATGGCGGAGGAGCGGCTGCAGCTCGAAACCGAGCTGCACTACGCGCTGGAACGCAATGAATTCGTCTTTTATTACCAGCCGCAGCTCAATCTGGAAACCGGGCGCATCCACGCAGTCGAGGCGCTGATCCGCTGGCAGCACCCGCAAAAGGGGCTGCTGTCGCCGGCCAACTTCCTCGACATGCTGGACGAAACCGGCGACATCGTCAGCGTCGGCCGCAAGATGTTGCTGATCGCCTGCCGCCAGACGGCGATCTGGCATGCAGCCGGCTTCACCGACCTTGGCATCGCCGTCAACGTCTCCGGCAAGGAGTTCTGGCACAGCGGCCTCGTCGACAGCATCCGCAACGCCCTGACGCAATCCGGCCTGCCGCCGTCGGCGCTGCAGATCGAGCTGACCGAAGGCATTTTCATGGATGACGTCGACGCGGCGGAAGGCAAGGTTCAGGCGCTGAAGACGCTCGGCATCTCGGTTGCGGTCGACGATTTCGGCACCGGCTATTCGTCGCTGGCGCATCTGAAGCGCTTCCCGCTCGATGTGCTGAAAATCGACCGCTATTTCGTCAAGGACATCCACCACGCGCCGGCCAGCGAAGCCCTCGCCAGCTCGATCCTCGCGCTGAGCAAGGGGCTCAACCTCGGCATCGTCGCCGAAGGGATCGAGAATCGCGCGCAGCTCGAATCGCTGCGCAGGCTCGGCTGCCAGGTCGTGCAGGGTTACTTCATCAGCCGGCCGGTTCCCGCGGACGCCATCCGCGCGCTGCTGGGCAGGAACTGGCTGGACACCTTCCGCAACGACTGAAGCGCGCTGCGGGCTAGACCCGGCGCTGACGCACCGCCTCGAACACCGCCACTGCCAGCGCCGCCGACGCATTCAGCGATTCGATGCGGCCGGCCATCGGAATCTGCGCCCTGTGCGTTGCCGCGCTGCATACCGCGTCCGACAGTCCGGCGCCTTCGTTGCCGACGATCAGCGCAAGGGGCCCGGTGAGGTCGAGCGCATAGACGTCGCCGTCCCGGGACAGCGCCAGCGCCACGCTTTGCCCGGCAAACCCCTGCAGCCATGTCACCAGGTCGATGCCCTGTAGCATCGGCAGCACGAACTGCGCCCCCTGGCCGCCGCGCAATGCCTTGGGCGACCACGGATCGTGGCAGCCCCGCGACAGCACCGCCAGTGTGGCGCCGGCCGCCGCGCCGGTGCGCAGCATGGCGCCGAGATTGCCGGGGTCCTGGATGTCTTCCAGCGCAATGACGAACGGCACGCCCGCCGGGGCCGCCGGTGCCAGCCAGGCCGCCTCCGCCAGCACGCCGGCAGGCGTGGCGACCGGCGACAGCTCGGCAAACAGCGCATCGGGCAGCTGGATCCGTTTGGCCTCCGGGCAGCGCGCCGCCAGCGCGTCCGCACGCACGGCGTCGAACGAGACCGCGCGCACCAGCGTGTGCGGCTGGCCCCCGGCTTCAGCATAGGCCAGCAGCAGATGCTCGCCGTCGAGCAGCGTCATGCGCGCCTCGCGGCGGGCGCGCGCCGATTCCCCGAGCTTCTTCAGCCGCTTGAAAATCGGATTGTCGCGCGAGGTGATGGCGATTTCGGTCATACGCCCGATTATCCGCGATTCGCCATCGAGGCTACACTTCAGACTATGCGCATCGCCCTGATCACCCCCTACGGCCGCGAACATCGCAACGGCAACTGGCACACGGCCGCGCGCTGGGCGCGCTTTCTGCGCGAAGCCGGCCACACGGTGCGGGCGCAGGTGGAATGGGACGGCCGCAGCGCCGACCTGATGCTGGCGCTGCACGCGCGGCGCAGCTTTGCCTCGATCCGCGCGTTTGCCGAGCGCTACCCGAGCCGACCGCTGCTGCTGGCGCTGACCGGCACCGACCTCTATCGCGACATTCACGAAAACCGCGACGCCCAGCAGGCGCTGGAACTCGCGCACCTGCTGATCGTGCTGCAGGACCGCGGCGCCGACGAACTGCCGGCGCACCTGGTCGCGCGGACGCGGGTGGTCTACCAGTCGTCGCCCGACGTGGCCCGGCTGCGTGCGTCGCCGCGCAGCTTCGAGGTGCTGGTGATCGGCCACCTGCGTGCCGAAAAGGACCCCTTCCGTGCCGCGCTGGCCACCGCCTATCTGTCCGAGCATTCGCTGATCCAGGTAACGCATCTCGGGCGTGCGCTCGACAAGGACATGGCCGACACCGCGGAGCTGGCCCAGGTCAAGCTGCCGCGCTGGCACTGGGCCGGCGACGTGCCGCACAAAACCGTGTTGAAGCGCCTGGCACGGGCACAGCTGATGGTCATCAGCTCGGTCATGGAAGGCGGCGCCAACGTCATCTGCGAAGCGCTGGCGGCCGACGTGCCGGTGCTGGCATCGCACATCCCGGGCAACATCGGCATGCTGGGCGAGGACTATCCCGGCTATTTTCCGGTAGGCGACGAGCGCCAGCTGGCCCGGCTGATGGCGCAGGCCGAAAGCGACCCCGACTTTTATGCCCGGCTGCGCGATCATGCCCGCCGGCGACGCATGCTGATGCGGCCGGAGCAGGAAGCCAGCCGCCTGCGACAGGCCGTGGCCGAGTTCGAGCAGATCGCCAGCTGAACCTTCAGAGGTCGTGAACCAGCCGCCCGCGTGGGCTTTGCCCACCCTACCCATCTTCGCTTCGGCCGTAGGGTGGGCAAAGCCCACGCGGTCCCCGTTCCCCGGCCGCACTTGACGCGTCGCGTATGCTGTCAGGTCTTCACCCGAGGTTTTTCCCCATGCATGCCCCCGAACATTTCATCCCCGGCAAGGACGCCTCGCTCGAAGCGTCGATCGCCACCCTGCAGTCCAAACTGGAAGCGATCGGCTTCCACATCGAGGAGCGCTCCTGGCTCAACCCGGTGGAAGGCGTGTGGTCGGTACACATCCGCGACCGCGACTGCCCGCTCCTGTTCAGCAACGGCAAGGGCGCGTCGGAGCTGGCCGCGCGGGCGAGCGCGCTGGGCGAATATTTCGAGCGGCTGTCGACCAATTATTTCTGGACCCATTTCTATCTCGGCGAGACGATCGCCAACCGGGCTTACGTCCACCACCCCGACGAGCGCTGGTTCGCCCTCGACGACGGCGACGACGCCTGGCCGCAAGGCCTGCTGACCCCAGAGCTGCACGATCTCTACAACCCGGATCAAGGCGTGCGCGCCGACCAGCTGATCGATCTCAACTCCGGCAACGCCGAACGCGGCATCTGCGCCATCCCCTACCAGCGCCTCTCCGACGGCCAGACCGTGTACTTCCCGGTCAACCTGATCGGCAACCTCTACGTCAGCAACGGCATGTCGGCCGGCAACACGCTGAAGGAGGCGCGCGCCCAGGCGCTGGCCGAAATCTTCGAGCGCCACATCAAGTTCCGCATCATCGAGGAAGGCCTGTGCCTGCCCGACGTGCCCGAGGACGTGATCGCGCGCTATCCGCACATCGCCGCCGGCATCCGCGGCCTGCGCGAAGCGGGCTTCGGCATCCTGGTGAAGGACGCCTCGCTCGGCGGCCAGTACCCGGTGATGAACGTCACCCTGCTGCACCCCCACGACCAGGGCTGCTTCGCCAGCTTCGGCGCGCATCCGCGCTTCGAGGTCGCGCTGGAGCGCGCGCTCACCGAATTATTGCAGGGCCGCGCGCTCGATTCGCTGGCGGGCTTCCCCGCCCCCGGCTTCGACCAGGCCGAAATCGCCGACCCGCAGAACCTGGAAATCCACTTCGTCGATTCCAGCGGCGTGATCTCCTGGCAGTTCCTGCGCGACACGCCCGACTTCGATTTCGTCGACTGGAACTTCGGCACCACCACCGACGAGGATTACCACTGGTCGGTCGACGCGCTGCACGCCGAAGGCCACGAGATCTACATCGCCGACTTCACCCACCTCGGCGTCTACGCCTGCCGCATCCTGGTGCCGGGCGTTTCGGAGATCTACCCGGTCGAGGAGCTCGAGTTCGAAAACAACAGCGTCGGCAACCTG
>JAKACL010000151.1 GCA_021821425.1 Pseudomonadota bacterium | reverse complement strand
CGACGCCGAATCGGCGGCGCAGGATTCGTTCAGCCACGGGCTGCTCGACTGCCCCCACTATACCCGGCCCGAAGTCTGGCAGGGGATGGCGGTGCCGGAGGTGTTGAAAGGCGGCAACCACGCGGCGATTGCCCAATGGCGGCACGAGGAAAGTGTGCGGCTGACTGCCGCGCTGCGGCCTGATCTGCTGGAGCAGGCGCGGCAGCAAAAGGATTGACTGGCTTGCCTTGTCAGGCAAACCGGAAATGAGCGGGCCCCGGGGCTAAAATCAGCTCCTGGGCCAATATGAAACGGCGTGACGTCCACCCGAAAGGTGCACCTCTCCCGCCAGAAGCAAGGAAACAGCATGAACATCATCGAGCAACTCGAACAGGAAGAAATCGCCCGCCTGGGCAAGACGCTCCCCGACTTCGCCCCCGGCGACACCGTCGTCGTCCAGGTGAAGGTCAAGGAGGGCAACCGCGAGCGTCTGCAGGCCTACGAAGGCGTCGTCATCGCCAAGCGCAACCGCGGCCTCAACTCCGCCTTCACCGTGCGCAAGATCTCGGCCGGCGAAGGCGTCGAGCGCACCTTCCAGACCTACTCACCGCTGGTCGCCAGCGTCGAGGTCAAGCGTCGCGGCGACGTCCGCCGCGCCAAGCTGTACTACCTGCGCGACCGCTCCGGCAAGTCCGCGCGCATCAAGGAAAAGCTGCCCGCCCGCAAGGCCGCAGCCAAAGCTGCCGAATAAGCAGCCTTCCTGCCGCACGCAAAAACGCCCGCCTCATGCGGGCGTTTTTGTTTCCGGCGGGCGCTAAAATGCCGTCATGCCCCACTACGATGCCATCGTGGATGCTCCGCCCTGCCGCCTCGGCGCGATCTTCACCGGCGACGCGCTGACCCGGCTGGATTTTCTGTCCGCCGACACCCCCGTCTCCGGACGGGTCGACTCGCGCGCCCGCCATCTGGGCGACGAGCTCGACGCCTATTGGCGCAATCCCGCGCATGAATTCGACCTGCTCTATGTGCCGGCGGGCACGCCGTTCCAGCTGCACGTCTGGCGGGCGCTGCTGGCGATTCCGGCCGGGCAGCCGACCACCTACGGCACGCTGGCGAAAAAACTGGGCACCGCAGCGCGCGCGGTAGGTCAAGCCTGCGGCGCGAACCCGCTGCCCATTCTCATCCCCTGCCACCGCGTGGTGGCCGCCAACGGGCTGGGCGGCTTCATGCATGCATCCAGCGGCGCGCCGCTGGACGTGAAAACCTGGCTGCTGGCGCATGAACGACGCGCTGATTGACCGGTTCTGCGACCACCTGTGGCTGGAAGACGGACTGGCCGACCTGACGCTGGCGGCGTACCGGCGCGACCTGAAGACCTTCGGCGCCTGGCTGGAAAAGGAACGCACGCACGGCCTGGATGCTGCCGTCGCGGGAGACATCGAAGCCTATCTGGCCTGGCGTTTCGCCTGCCGCACGCAGCCGCGCAGCGCTGCGCGCTACACGTCGGCGCTGAAGCGTTTTTACCGCTATCTGCTGCGCGAAAACCTGATCGCCGCCGACCCCACGCTCAACCTCGACAGCCCCAAGCTGCCGCGCGCGCTGCCGAAGACGCTGACCGAGGTCGACGTCGAACGCCTGCTCGACAGCGCAGACGTCAACACTCCGCTGGGCCTGCGTGACCGCGCGATGCTGGAAACCTTGTACGCCACCGGATTGCGGGTGTCCGAACTGGTGGGACTGAAGCTGACCGCGATGAACCTCAACGACGGCGTGCTGCGGGTGACCGGCAAGGGCAACAAGGACCGGCTGGTGCCCCTGGGCGAGGAGGCAGTGCAATGGCTCAAGCGCTATCTGGCCGACGCCCGCCCGCTGCTGATGGAAAAGAACCTGTCCGATGCGGTGTTCGTCACCGCGCGCGGCAGCGGCATGACGCGGCAGGGCTTCTGGTACCTGATCAGGCGGCGCGCGCAGGCTGCCGGCATCACCCGCCCGCTGTCGCCGCACACGCTGCGCCACGCCTTTGCCACGCATCTGCTCAATCACGGCGCCGACCTGCGCGTGGTGCAGATGCTGCTCGGCCACAGCGACATTTCCACCACCCAGATCTACACCCACGTGGCGCGCGAGCGGATGAAGCAGTTGCACGCGCAGCATCACCCGCGCGGCTGAGTCAGCCCGGCATCCCGATCCGCTCCATCAGATAGCACAGGCAGTCCTGGCGGATCACCCGCTCGTCGCGCGTCAGCATGGCCGGCATCAGCGGTTTCGCGAGGGTGATCCCGTCCCCGCGGTAATCGAACAGGCGATCGCCGACGTCCTCGCCGCGTTCGTCCAGCGCCTGCAGCCGGGCGGCGCTGCCCAGCCGGATCCGTCCCCAGACATCGCGGTGCGTCAGTTCGCGAAAATTGAAATGATCCAGCGCGGGGGCAAAGTCGATATCGGCTTCAGGCGCAGCGAAGCCGAAACTGACCGCATCCGGCAGCTTGACCGTGGCCACGGTGTGAAACAGATCGATGTCGTGCGGCGCCACCGGGTGGACCGGAAATTCGGACAAATGCAGGCAGGCTTCGATGAAGGCGGCGGCATGGTCGACGCTGCCCGGTGTGCCGGGCTTGCCGCATTCCACCGTGACCGCCGGGCACAGCTCGGCAAACGCGGCCGACTGCACGCCGAGCGGCCGGATGAAGTAGACGACGACGCGCGAAAACAGCGTGGCCAGATGCAGAAAATTCGGCTCCAGCCGGTTGACGCAAGCGTAATGCGGATTCAAGCCCGTGTTGTTGTGGATGTCGAGGCTGGCAAACACGCCGCGCGCGCGCATCGCGTCGACCACCTGCCGCATCATTGCCGCTTCGGGCGAATCCGGCTCCTCGCTGCCGGGCCATACCCGGTTGTAGTCCGGCTGGCCGTCGAGCCGGCGCACGCCCGAGCGCGCCGCGGCGACATTGCCGATGTAGAGCGACAGCGCGCGCGGCAGCTCGGCCCCGGCAAATTTCTGAAGCACCGACTGCGCGGCCAGCCAGCCGGTATCCTCGTTGCCGTGCAACAGCACCGAGACGAACAGCGGCGGGCTTCGCCGCCCCGGCAGGTGGATCAGCGCCGGCCCCGGCAACACCTCGCCCAGTCTCGATGCCGGCAGGTCCAGCAGGCCGGGGGGCACGGTATCGTAGTGCGTCAGCATGACAGGTTCCACTGGTGGACCGGCGCGCCGGAGCGCTGGTTGTCGAGATAATCGTCCATCATGCGGTGCAGCTTGCCGTCCACCTGTTCAAGCCGTTGCAGCTGCCAGGCCGCCCCGGTCTGGCCACTGCGCACGCGGGCTTCGACGACACCCAGATAATGCTCGATCTCGGCCTCGGGCAGGCCGAAATCGCCGAGCCCGCGGCGGGCCAGCGGCAGTCCGGTCTCGAGCAGCCAGTCGCGCACGGGCTGGCGCCGGCCATCCAGCCCGATCATCCCGGCCTGCAGCCCGTGGCGCGCCGCAGCATAAAAGTTGGCACGCGCATCGTCAAACGACAGCTCGGATTCGGCGGCCTGCGGCTGTCGCGCCAACGCGTGCACGAGGCCGAAATACAGCGCCGCATTCGCGACCATGTCGAGCACCGTGGGGCCGCTCGGCAGCACCCGCTGTTCCATCCGGATATGGGCCTGCCCGGCGGCGTCGAAGCCGATCAGCGGACGCACCCAGCGCCAGATCGCGCCGTTGTGCAGGCGCAGATGCGGAAAGCGCGCCGGCGATTCGGTCTGCGGCATCGGCAGCAGCACCGGATAATGCTCGAGGTTTTCCTCGAACAGTTCGAGCGGGCTGTGCGCCACATAGTCGCGCCCGAAACTCACGCGCCGCACGGTCGGTTCGGCCAGCCCGTTGTAGCCGCCCAGCTCGACCGACTGCTCGAACAGCGGCACGCGCGTTTCCTGCCACAGGCGCTGGCCGAACAAGAGCGGCGAATTGACCGCCGCCGCCAGCAGCGGCGCGCAGCTGATCAGCGAGGCGTTGTAGTAGCGGCCCGCGCGCGCGAACGGCACCTGCAGATGCAGCTGGAACGAGGTGGTGGCCGCTTCCAGCATGACGTCGGGCCGAAGCAGATGCAGTTGATCCGCGCCTTCGATGTCGATCCGGATCGGGGCGCCGTCGCGCTGCTGCAGCACCTGCGCATTCAGCACATCGAAACGGTTCATTGCCGACATGTTGGCGAGGCATAAATCCTCCTCGCGGATGGTCGGCAGAATGCCGATCATCGCCAGCACCGTGTCCATCCCGTGCGCGACCTGCTGGCAGCGGTCCCAGGTGGTCAGCAACGACTCCTCCATCGCGGCCAGTACGCCCGCGCCGATCTCCAGCGGCGGCGCATTCAGTTCGACGTTGAAGCGCGACAACTCGGGCACCACCATCGGATCGTTCAGCGCGCGCAGATAGGCCTCGTTGACCGGGCTGGGGCGGCCGGCATGGTCGAGCAGCCAGGCTTCGAGCTCGAATCCGGCGACATGGCGCGTATCGGTGAAACTGCCGGTTCTGGAAAACGACCGCAATGCTGCCGTTTCCTGTGCCAGCCGGGCGGCAAAGCGTTCGCAGTCGGCGTCGGAAAAGCAGGTGCGGTTGATTTCCTGTCCCATGCGTGCGTCCGGATTTCACTTCACATTAATTGACTCGGCTTAGAACATTCCGTCCGGCGGTCGGTTCATCCGGGCGCGCGCGTCTGCGCTCACACCCGCGTGCTGCGGCGCGCAAGATAAAACCATTCCTGCCCCGGCAACGCGTTGGGGTTGGGAAACACAATGTGGCCGTCGCGGTCGGCCTGCACCGGCGTGCCATCGTGGCGCGTGCCGATCACCTCGCCTGCCTGCACTGGGTCGAAGCTGGACCAGGGCCGCACAAAGGCATCCTCTGCGTGGGCGCGGTCGACGACCTGATACAGGCGCAGCGCCTCGGTGCGGTCCACCGTGGCGGGTGCGGGCTCGGCGCTCAGGCGCAGATGCGCCAGCGCATTGTGGATGGCGCGATAGGCCACCTCGGGCGCGGCCGGGTCGTCGTGCTGGCCGCATTCCAGCGTCAGCGCAATGCCGCCGTGCGCACGCATGTATTCGGTGGTGCCCACGCCGTAATGCACATCAGCCTCGCGCGAAGACGCACCCGCGGCCAGGCGGCGCGCCACACCGGCTGCATAGGTGTCGAGCCAGCCGTCGACGAAACGATGCACGCCCAGCCGCAGCGCCAGCGCGGTTTCCTCGGCGGCGCGCGCAAACGGCTCCAGCGCGCCGCGGTTGTCCTCCGGCCCCAGCATGACGAAAGGTTGGCCCTGTGTATGGAAGGAGTGTAGGTCGAGCAGCGCGTCGTGCTGCGCCAGCAAGGGACACAGCCAGTTGGCGATGCGATCCTCGAACTCGACCGGGGTGTCGGTCGGCACCAGATTGCGGTTGAGGTTGCGGTCGCCCATGCGCTGACGGCGCGCGTAGGCCAAAGGGTTGGTGACCGGAACGAAGGTGACGTGGCCCGCGGCGATGCGCAACTGGCCGGACTCGATCTCACCGATCACGCGACGGATCGCCCGGGTGCCGCAGGTCTCGTTGCCGTGAACCGCGCCCAGCACGATCAGGCGCGCGCCCGGCGCCAGGCCGGTGAACGCCACCGATTGAAAATGCAGCGAATCCGCTTCACTCATAGATCATTCACTCATAGCTCATGGCCTTGAACAGCAACGATACACTCGACACCAGCAACAGCATGCCGACCAGCCGCGTCATCTGTTGCTGCGTCAGACCGACATGCACACGCCCGCCCAGGTAGAGCGCGCCCAGCACCAGCGGCAGCGCGGCAAGGTACGCGATCCACACCGGGCCGGTCAGCAGCAGGCCGGCCACCAGAAAGCTCGCGATGCGCGTGATCCCTTCGATAAAGAACGTCGCCGACAAGGTCGCACGCAAATCGCCCTTGTCGCGGATGCGATGGCTCAAGTAAATCACATACGGCGGTCCGCCGGTACCGAACAGCCCCCCCACGGTGCCGCCGACCAGCGAGGCCGGCACCGCCCAGCCGCGCGAAATCGGCTTGTCGCCGTGAATGTTGAATATGCTGCGAAGCGCGAACAGAAAAACGAAGCCGGCCAGCGTCAGCAGCATGGGCTCGGGCGGCAGCTTGAGCAGCAGGCTGGTACCCAGCACCACGCCGACAACCCCGAACGGAATCAGGATCCCGACCTCGTCCCACTTCACGCGCTTGAACGTGAGCCCGCCGATCACGATCGACGCGGTAAAATCCAGCAGCAGCACCAGCGGCACCACGAATTTCAGCGGCAGGAACAAGGCCAAGAGCGGCACCGCAATCAGCCCCGAACCAAACCCGGTGATGCCGCGGATGACATACGCCGCCAGCAGGATGACGGCTGCGCCGCCAATGCTGCTGGCGGCCAGCTGCTCCAGACTCACAAACGCGTGCCGCGTTCGATGGTGATGCCGAGCTCCTTGATGCCCGGCACGATGGCGAACTTGGTCACCGACACCCTGACCCACGGCGCGCCGAATTCGTCGCGCACGATGGTGGCCACGTGCTCGGCCACCGATTCGACCAGCGTGATCGGCTGCGGCGCATTGTGCAGGTAATCCTTCACCCGCATCGCCACCGCGCCATAGTCGATGGTGTCGGCCACATCGTCGGTGCCGCCGGCCTTGCTGTCAGGCAGGCCGATTTCGAGGTCGAGCCGCACCGGCTGGGGTACTTTGCGTTCCCACTCGTATATGCCGATAATCAGTTCGAGACGAAAGTCCCGCAAAAATAGAATGTCCATTGCCTTGATTGTCCGCGGAACGTCCGCCAACGGACCCGCTCAAAACCTGCCATTTTACTGACTTGTTTATGACCACGCTGTTGTTTATTGCCGTTGCCTATCTGCTGGGCTCCCTGTCGTTTGCGGTGATCGTCAGCCGCGCCATGGGCCTGCCCGACCCGCGCAGCTTCGGTTCGGGCAATCCGGGCGCCACCAACGTGCTGCGCAGCGGGCGCAAGCTGGCCGCCGTGCTGACGCTGCTGGGCGACGCGTTGAAGGGATGGGTGGCGGTGATGCTGGCGCGCATGCTGGCGCCCCAGTTCGGCCTCGACGACGGCATCGTGCTGATGTGTGCGCTGGCGGTGTTCATCGGCCACCTGTTTCCGGTGTTTTTCCGCT
>JAKACL010000150.1 GCA_021821425.1 Pseudomonadota bacterium | reverse complement strand
AAGGGTGTGCTGCCGCTGCTGAACGAACTGTTCAAATAAGCGGACGCCGCCTTGCCGGGGCGCGAGGGCCCCGGCAGGTATGCGCCTTCAACACCTGCCGTAGGTGTCTGTAAGGCGCACAATGTCGTCCTCGCCGAGGTAGCTGCCGACCTGCACCTCGATCATCACGCAGTCCACCACACCCGGGTTCTGCAGGCGGTGGCACACGCCTGCGGGAATATAGGTGGACTCGTTGGGTCGCACGATGTGTTCCTGCTCGCCGTTGATCACCGCCGCCGTGCCCGATACCACCACCCAGTGTTCGCTGCGATGATGGTGCATCTGCAGCGACAGGCTTGCTCCCGGCTTGACGACGATGCGTTTGATCTTGAATCCTTCGCCCTCCTCCAGCACGGTATAGGTGCCCCAGGGCCGATGCACGGTCTTGTGGTGGCGCACGCTGTCGTGCGCCCGCAGCTTCAGTTCCTGCACCACGCGCTTGACGTCCTGGGCATGGCCCTTGTCCGCCACCAGCAGGGCATCCGGCGTGTCGATGACCAGCACGTTATCCAGCCCGATGAGCGCGGCCACGCGGCTTTCGCTCTGCACATAACAGGCTTGCGAGTCGATCACCACAGCCTGGCCGTTGATGCGGTTGCCGGATGCGTCGGCCGCGGTCAGTTCGGCCAGCGCGTTCCATGAGCCGATATCGCTCCAGTCGAACGTGGCCGAGACCACGGCCACATCGTCGGCCTGCTCCATCACCGCGTAGTCGATGGACACATCGCGCGCCCGGGAGAAATGTTCCGCATTGAGCACCACGGGCTGCTGCGAGAGATCGGAGGCATCCAGGGTCGCGGCCGTCACCGCCAGCACGTCGGGGGCGTGCTTCTTCATCGCGGCAAGCAGGCTTGCAGCCTTGAAGCAGAACATGCCTGAGTTCCAGAGAAAGCGCCCCGATTCCAGGTAGGCATGGGCGGTTTCCAGATCGGGCTTTTCCACGAAACGCCTGACTTTGCTGCAACCGGGGATTGCCAGTTCCGCGCCGCACTCGATGTAGCCGAAGCCGGTTTCAGGGCGGTCCGGGCGGATGCCGAAAGTGATCAGGCTGCCAGCGCTTGCCAGTTCGTTCGCCTTGTCGACGGCCGCGACAAAGCCTTCGACATCCTTGATCAGGTGGTCCGCCGACAGCACCAGCATGATCGCATCCTCGCCGAAGCAGCGCGCGATGTAATCGGCTGCGGCGGCAATTGCGGGCGCGGTATTGCGCCCAACGCTTTCCAGCAGGTAATGGTGTGCGACGCCGCGCAGGCCGGTTTCCTCGTACTCGTCGCGGGTCAGGAAATAGTGCTCGCGGTTGGTCACCGTCACCACATGCTCGACGCCGGAAAGCGAGGCGGCACGCCTCAGCGTCTGCTGCAGCAGACTGCTGCCGTCCGGCAGACGGATGAAGGGCTTGGGCAGCGCCTCGCGGGAGACGGGCCAGAGTCGGGTACCGGCGCCGCCGGAAAGTATCACGGGAATCAGCATATGAATTCAGTCATGGTAAGCCTGCAGTCGGCTCGCTATCAACTGCGAAAACGCCCCTGGTTTTCCACGAACCAGGCATAGGCATCGCGCAGTCCCTCCTCCAGGCCAATGGAGGCCTGCCAGCCCAGGGATCTCAGCCTGGAAACATCCATCAGCTTGCGCGGCGTGCCGTCCGGCTTGCCGGCATCGAATGTCAGCCTGCCCTTGAAGCCGGTGACCCTGGCGATGGTTTCGGACAGTTCGCGTATGCTGCAGTCCACGCCGGTGCCGACGTTGATGTGTGACAGCATGGGCTGGGTATTGGCGCGATAGGTCTGATCATCCAGATTCATGACGAAGACGCTGGCGGCGGCCATGTCGTCGACATGCAGGAATTCGCGCATGGGCTTGCCGCTGCCCCAGATCACCACTTCTTCGACGCCCTGCTGAACCGCCTCGTGGAAGCGCCGCAGCAAGGCCGGTATGACGTGGCTGTTTTCAGGATGGTAGTTGTCGTGCGGACCATAGAGATTGGTCGGCATGACCGAACGATAGTCGCGGCCGTATTGCCGGTTGTAGCTTTCGCACAGCTTGATGCCGGCGATCTTGGCGATGGCATAGGGTTCGTTGGTGGGCTCCAATATACCCGTCAGCAGGGCGTCCTCGCGCATGGGCTGCGCGGCGAGTTTGGGGTAGATGCAGGAAGACCCCAGGAACAGCAGCTTCTGCACGCCGGCGCCATGCGCGGCATGCACGATGTTGCATTCCATCATCAGGTTCTGATAGATGAACTCGGCCGGATAGGTGTTGTTGGCATGGATGCCGCCGACTTTCCCGGCTGCGAGATAAACCTGGTCGATTTTCTCGGCTGCAAAAAAGGTCTGCACCGCTGCCTGATCGGTAAGGTCCAGTTCAGCGTGTGTGCGCGTGACGATTTCGCAGCCGCCGCGCTTCTGCAGTTGCCGCACGATGGCCGAGCCCACCATGCCGTGGTGGCCAGCGACGTAAATCCGCATTATTGGATCACCCATTGCCAGCCTACTCGTGGTAATCCATGGCCTTGAAGCCATGTTTCTTGATGAGTTCGTCGCGCTCGGCAGCCTTCAGGTCTTCGCGCACCATCTCGGCCACCAGTTCGTCGAAGCTGATCCGCGGCACCCAGCCCAGCTTTTCCCTGGCTTTGGACGCGTCTCCCAGCAGGGTCTCGACTTCGGTCGGCCGGAAGTAGCGCGGGTCGACGGCTACGATGCATTTGCCATGTTCGTCAAAGCCCTTCTCCTCGACCCCCCTGCCTTCCCAGCGAATCTTCATGCCCAGTTCTTTCGCGGCAGCATCGACGAAATCCCTGACCGAGTACTGCACGCCGGTGGCAATCACGTAGTCTTCGGGCTTGTCCTGCTGCAGCATCAGCCACTGCATCTCGACGTAGTCCTTGGCATGACCCCAGTCACGCCTGGCATCCAGGTTGCCAAGGTAGACGCAGTCCTGCAGCCCAAGCTTGATCCTTGCCAATGCGCGGGTGATCTTGCGGGTGACGAAGGTCTCGCCGCGCACCGGGCTTTCGTGGTTGAACAGGATGCCGTTGCAGGCGTACATGCCGTAGGCTTCGCGGTAGTTGACGGTGATCCAGTAGGCGTAGAGCTTGGCCACGGCGTAGGGGCTGCGCGGATAGAAGGGGGTGGTCTCCTTCTGCGGTGTCTCTTGCACCAGGCCAAAGAGTTCGGAGGTGGAAGCCTGGTAGTAGCGGCTTTTCTTCTCCAGCCCCAGGATGCGGATGGCTTCGAGAATGCGCAGCGCGCCCAGGGCATCGGAGTTGGCGGTGTATTCGGGTTCTTCGAAACTCACCGCAACGTGGCTTTGCGCCGCCAGGTTGTAGATCTCGTCGGGCTGCACCTGCTGGAGTATGCGGATCAGGCTGGAGGAGTCGGTGAGGTCGCCGTGGTGCAGGATGAAACGGCGGTTCTGTTCGTGGGGATCCTGGTACAGGTGGTCGATGCGGTCGGTGTTGAACAGCGAGGTGCGGCGCTTGATGCCGTGCACTTCATAACCCTTCTCCAGCAGCAGTTCGGCCAGATAGGCGCCGTCCTGGCCGGTGACACCGGTGATAAGGGCTTTTTTCATGTATCTTCCTTAAGGCAATGAAGCCTGGATGAAGCAGGCAAAACACTCAAGCCTTCGCTACATGGCGCCAGGCTTGATGCAGTTGCCGACAACCCGCTCAGGGCTTATGGCACGGGCTTTTGTCCGGGGTCCGTCGACCAGCGATTATCATACATGCGACCGGGGCGAATACCGAAACGGGAATGTGCTTGAGGAGCTTTTCTGTCCGGGGAAGCAAAAGCGGATTACCCGGCTCCGCCTTGTTTCGAGAGCCCTCATCCCTCGTTAACGCTGGATGCCGCCCGCAGGCGTCTTTCGCGAGCAATGCCCCCTCACCACCCCAAGGGGCCTCCCACCCACTCCTTGCTTGGCCAAAAATAAAAAAAGCCCCGTGAGGGGCGTTTTTTATTTGGCGGAGAAGGGGGGATTCGAACCCCCGATACGGGAGAACCCGTATGCCGGATTTCGAATCCGGTGCATTCAACCACTCTGCCACCTCTCCGCGGGGTTTCGCCTGACAAGCCTTTGCCGGCCGCACGGCGAAGGCGAGATTTTACATGGACTTGGCCTCTCGCCCAACCCAAATTTAGGCTCTGCGGCATGCTAGACTCCCGGAATGATCCGCGCCTTGTGTTTGGGCTTGCTGGTCCTGATCACCCTGCAAGGATGCAGCCGCCCTGTGCCCGATCCCGACACCAGCAAGGAACTGGTCGTCATCGTCCCTTATGGCCCCGCCAGCTACTACCTGGATGCCGAGGGCAAGCCTGCCGGCTATACGCACGACGTGGTGCAGGCATTCGCCGCCCGCTACAACTGGACGGTGCAGTGGAAGGAAACCGACAACTATTCGGAACTGTTTTCCACCCTGCGTAAGCACGGAGCCCATTTCCTCGCCGCCAACCTGATTTCCGCCTCCGTGGATGAACAGCAGATGCTGCCGGGGCCGATGCTGTTCGAGACGCGCGTGGTGGTCGTCACCCGTTATCCGAGCCCGCGTATCAGGAATCTGGCCGATCTTGCCAAGCTGAAGCTTGCCGTTGCCCTTGGAGCGGGCCACATCTCGCTGCTCGATTCCGCCAAACGCAAATACCCCAAGCTGACATGGACCGTACTGGAAGACATCTTTCCCGAGGGCCTGCTCGCCAAGCTCGATGAAATGGAATTCGATGCGGTGGTGGTGAACGAGCAGGATTTCGACCTGGCGCGCAACCAGTATCCCGCCCTGCGCATCGCATACGAGCTTTCCAAGCACGAGCCGGTGGTCTGGGCCCTGCCCCATGGCGGCAGCAAGTCACTGCTGTCCAAGATCAACCGCTTTTTCATCGAGGCGCGCCGTGACGGCACCTTGCGGCAGATATACGAGCGCTACTATGGCCACGTCAAGCGCCTGGAGCCGGCGGACGCGGAAGGCATCCTCCAGCGCAGGCTGTCGATCCTGCCGCGCTACCGGGCCTTCTTTCATGAGGCCCAGGAACAAACCGCTCTTGACTGGCGCCTGCTCGGCGCCATCGGCTACCAGGAATCCAAATGGGATCCGTTTGCCACCTCCCCCACCGGTGTGCGCGGGCTGATGATGTTGACCGGCGACACTGCCGACCGCATGGGCATCAGTGATCGCCTCGACGCGCGACAGAGCATCATCGGCGGGGCGAAATACCTGGTGTTGCTGAAAGACTCCTTGCCCGACCGGATATCCGAGCCTGACCGGACCTGGCTGGCACTCGCGGCCTACAACCAGGGCCTTGGCCACCTCGAGGACGCGCGGCGCATCGCCCAGGTCAAGGGCATGAATCCGGACAGTTGGGCGGACATCAAGCAAACCCTGCCGCTGCTGGCGCGCGGCGGATTCGAGCAGTTCACCAAGTACGGCTACGCGCGCGGCGGCGAGGCGGTGATTTTCGTCGAGAGCATCCGCAACTACTATGACATCCTGCTGCGGCTGGAGAAGGAGCACAAGCCGCTGCTCATGGGTGGCAGAAACCGCAACAGGCTCGCGCTCAACTGATTAAAACCGAAGGCTGGGTTGCCGCGTCGCCGCGCTTCTTGCGATGACGCCCCGGCCGTCATCGCGAAGGCCGCAAGCCTGTGGCGATCCAGTTCAGGAAAACCTAGCCCCCAAGCTTTTCCATGCCGCCCATGTAGGGTACCAGCGCCGCCGGAATGCTGACGCTGCCGTCGGCGTTCTGGCAGTTCTCCAGGATGGCCACCAGGGTGCGGCCCACGGCGAGGCCGGAACCGTTCAGGGTGTGCAACAGTTCGGGCTTGTTCTTCTCGTTGCGGTAGCGCGCCTGCATGCGCCGCGCCTGGAAGGCCTCGAAGTTGGAGCAGGAGGAAATCTCGCGATAGGCATTCTGCGCCGGCAGCCAGACTTCGAGGTCGTAGGTCTTGGCACTGCCGAAGCCCATGTCGCCGGTGCATAGCAGCATTTTTCTATAGGGCAGGCCCAGCAGCTGCAGGATTTTTTCCGCGTGACCGGTGAGTTCCTCGTGCGCGGCATAGGAGTCCTCCGGCTTCACGAGCTGCACCAGTTCCACCTTGTCGAACTGGTGCTGGCGGATCATGCCGCGGGTGTCGCGCCCGTAGGAGCCGGCTTCGGAACGGAAGCACGGGGTATGCGCCACGTATTTGCGCGGCAGGCTTTCGGCGGCGAGGATCTCGCCGCGCGCGAGGTTGGTCACCGGCACTTCGGCGGTGGGAATCAGGTACAGCTTCTCGTCCGCGTTCTTGAAGGTGGAGAACAGGTCCTCCTCGAACTTGGGCAGCTGGCCGGTGCCGAACATGGAATCGGCATTGACCAGGTAAGGCACGTAGACCTCGGTGTAACCGTGCTCGCGCGTGTGCACGTCGAGCATGAACTGGGCGAGCGCGCGGTGCAGGCGCGCCACCCCGCCCTGCATCACCGAGAAGCGCGCGCCCGAGAGCTTGGCGCCGGCCTCGAAATCCAGGCCCAGCGCGGCGCCGACGTCGACGTGGTCCTTGACTTCAAAGTCGAAAGAACGCGGTGTGCCCCAGCTCGATACCTCGACGTTCTCGTCCGCATCCTTGCCGGCCGGCACGCTTTCATGCGGCAGGTTGGGCACCCCGGCCAGCAGCTCCTGCATGCGCGTCTGGATGTAGGCGAGCTTCTCTTCCGCCGCCTTCAGTTCGTCGCCCAGTCCCGCCACCTGCGCCATGATGGGCGCGACGTCCTCGCCCTTGGACTTGGCGATGCCGATGCTTTTCGACAGGCTGTTGCGCGAGGCCTGCAGTTCCTGGGTGCGGGTCTGCACCGCCTTGCGGTCGGCCTCCAGGGCGTTGAATTCGGCCACGTCGAGTTCGAAGCCGCGGCTCTTGAGGCGGGCTGCCACGCCTTCGATGTCGGCGCGCAGGAGTTGGATGTCCAGCATGGTTCTTCCCTGTTATTTCTTCTTGCGCGCAGCCGCATCGAGGCTGCGCAGGTAATTCAAGCGTTCGGCGATCTTGCCTTCCAGCCCTCTTGGCGTGGGCTGGTACCAGCCGGGTTCCGGCATGTCTTCCGGCAGGTAGGTTTCGCCCGCCGCGTAGGCATCCGGCTCGTCATGCGCGTAGCGGTAG
>JAKACL010000149.1 GCA_021821425.1 Pseudomonadota bacterium | reverse complement strand
TGCGCAAGCGTTTTGGCGTGCTATTCCAGGACGGCGCGCTGTTCTCTTCGCTGTCGGTGGAAGACAACGTCGCCACCCCGCTGTTCGAGCACACCGATCTGCCGCACGCCACCTGCCGCCAGCTGGCGCGGCTCAAGCTCGCGCTGGCGGGGCTGCCGCCGGATGCTGCCGGCAAGCGGCCGAGCGCGCTTTCAGGCGGTATGAGGAAGCGCGTGGCGCTGGCGCGCGCGCTGGCGCTCGATCCCGAGCTGCTGTTTCTCGACGAGCCGACGTCCGGCCTCGACCCCATTTCGGGACGCGCATTCGATTCGCTGATCCGGCTGCTGGCCGACAGCCTCGGCCTCACCGTATTCCTCGTCACCCACGACTTGGATACACTGTTTTCCATCATCGACCGCGTGATCGTGCTGTCGAACGGCCGGGTGCTCGGCAGCGGCACCGTGGCCGAACTGAAACACATCGACGACCCGTGGCTCAAGGACTACTTTGCCGCGCGGGCATCGGAGGAGACAATGCCGCATGGAAACTGAAGGCCGCTATACCCTCGTGGGCACCCTGGTGCTGGCGGCGATCGCGCTGATGACGGCCGCCATCCTGTGGCTGGCGGGCGTGGCAGACACCATTGCGTACCAGACCTACACCATCTATTTCAAACAGCAATCGCTCGACGGGCTGGCGGTCGGCAGCCCGGTGAAGATGCGCGGCATCAAGGTCGGGGTGGTCGAGAGTTACCGTTTCGCCAAGGGCGGCGACGAAGCCGTCAGCGTCACCGCGCGCATCGACGAGGGCGTGCCGGTGCATGCCGGGGCCGCAGCCTACATCAAGCGCAACCTGGTCACCGGCATCGCATCGGTCGAAATCAACAATGGCCTGAGCAGCAGCCCGCTGCTCGATACGGCGCCCAAGGGCGAGCGCTACCCGGTCATTGCCGAGGGCAGCTCCGATATCGACAACGTTGCCACCGCGGTGACCCGCCTGGCGGAAAATGGCGCGCAGGTGGTGGAACGCATGAACACGCTGCTGTCCGATGAAAACCAGCGCGCCATCTCGCAGACCCTGGCCAACCTCAACGAGCTGTCCGCCCATCTCGCTGATAACAAGCAAAGCCTCGACGCGGTGGTGCAGGGCATTCGCGACGCCTCCGACGAATTCCGCTTTGCGGGCGCCAGCATCAGCCAGGCCGCCACCCGCGCCGAAGGCAGCATCGTCGGCGTCGGCAACAATGCCGAGGCCGTGCTGAAGGAAGCCTCGGTCGCGCTGGAAGCGCTGCAGCGCGACGCCAGCCTGATTTCGGGGCAAATCCAGCAGCTCACCGAAACCAGCACGCTCGAACTCACCAATGTCAGCCGCGACGTGCGCACCAGCACCGATGCCCTCACCACGGCCGGCCAGCGCCTGTCCAATCCGCGCGCCATTCTGTTCGGTCCCGGCCAGACTCAGCTCGGCCCTGGAGAAAAACTGCCATGAACCGCGTCTTTTTACTCGTCATGCTGAGCCTGTTGCTGACCGGCTGTCTGAACCTGGGCCAGAAATCCAGTACGCCGGCAGTGGTGTATTACGTGCTGACCGACCCCGCCCCGGAGGACGCCGATGCACTACGCGCTGCGGCGCGTTTGGAATCAACTGTGCCAACGCTGCTGGTGCTCGACACCACCACCAGCGGTTTTTACAACTCCGATCACCTCGTGTTCGGCCGCAGTGCAGAGACCCGCGGCCAATACCAGTTCGCGCGCTGGACCGAGCGGCCCGGCAAGCGCTTCGCCGATCTGATACGCGCGCGGCTCGATCGCGTGGGCGCCTACCATGTGGCCACCCCCGGCGGCTACGTGCGGGGCGACCTGCTGCTGGATACCGAGCTGGTGGAGTTCTATCACGACGCCTCCAGCGAACCGGGCCGGATGCGGCTGGTGCTGCGCGCCGATCTGGTCGATCTCAAGCAACGCAAGCTCTTGGGGCGCCGCGTCTTCGAACAGCAGGTGGCCTTGCCGACCTTCGACGCCGCCGGCGCCGCGCAGGCGGCAAATCGGGCGACCGGCCAGGTGCTCGATGCGCTGACGGCCTGGCTCGCCACGTACGAATTAGCGCCTACAATCCAGCCGTAGGGCATTGCCCACAACAAAACAAAAGGAGAGACCCATGAAGCGCCTGCTCGCCGCCCTCTGCCTGTGTTCCGCAGCCAGCTTTGCCCACGCCGAGATCGCCCAGAAATTCGGCCCGATCGAGATCCACTACAACGCGCTGACCACCAACGAACTGCTGCCCGAAGTCGCGCGCACCTACAAGATCGAGCGCAGCAAGACGCGCGGTCTGGTCACCATGTCGATCCTGAAACAGAACACCGTCGGCGCGCTGTCGCCGATGCCGGCAAAACTCACCGTCTACGTCACCAACCTCAACCAGCAGCTGGCCAATGTGACGATGCGCGAAGTCCGGGAGGGCACCGCGATTTACTACCTGGGCGAATTCCGCGTCGCGCCGCCCGATACGCTGAAATTCACCGCCACGGTGGAAATGGCTGGCGAGCCCACGCGCGAAATCGTTTTCAGCCAGAAGTTCTATAAATAGAAAATCCTGACAGCCCCGTATTCGGGGCTTTTTTTTTTGCCCGACACCATGACTCAAGCGTTCTCGACCCGTTTCCCCACCTGGCTGGGCCTTGCGCAGGGCATCGTGCTCTATGCGCTGTACAAGAGCCATCGGGACGACCTGTGGCCGCATGAGGCGGGCTGGCTGTTCAACGCCGTGTTGCTGAGCGTGCTGTGGGTACCCTTCATCGCGTACTGGGGACAGGACGTGCTGAGCCGGGTTGCGCTGCGCCGGCTGCTGCTGGGGGCGGGCGGACTGATCTTCGGCCTGGGCGCCTATCAGGGCGCGATGGTTTTTCCGCTGCCGGATGCAGCACGTCTGCAACTGGCGCCGGCATCCGCTTTCCTCGGCCTGGCGCTGCTTGCCTTCATGCTGGTTCCGCTGACGTCCGGCTGGGCGCGCGGCAGCCCCCGCGCCACGCTCGGCGGCTGGCACTATCCGCGCCTGTTCGAGCACGCCTGGCGCAATGCCGTCATTACGGTGCAGGCGGGGGCGCTCACCGGCCTGTTCTGGGCGGTGCTGTCGCTGGGCGCGCAGCTGTTCCACCTGATCGGCGTGGACTGGCCCAGCGAGACCATCCGCAAAGCCTGGTTCGCGATTCCCGTCACCACGCTGTCGATCGCGCTGGGCCTGCGCACCGGCCTGCGCCGCGCTGCCTTCACCGCCACGCTGCGCAACCATTGGCTGACGCTCACCGTATGGCTGCTGCCGGTGGCCAGCCTGATCGGCGTGGCGTTTGTGCTCACCACGCTTACGGGCGTCGAAAAGCTGTTCGAGCGCGGTTTGTCGGCGTTTTTCCTGCTGTGGTTCGCGGCGTTCTGGATCACGTTTTTCAACTCGGCGTTTCAGGATGGGCAGGACGAACCGCCACTGCATCGCCGCCTGCGCAGCGTGTTGCCGATTGCCGCGCTGGCGCTGCTGGCCGTCGTGGGGCTGGCAGCATGGGCGCTGGCGCTGCGCATCCTGCAATACGGCCTCACGCCGGACCGTATCTGGGGCATGCTGGCGGTGGTGGTTGCGCTGGTTTATGGCGTCGGCTATGCCCTGTCGTGGCGGACGGGCCGGAGCGCACGCTGGATGCCCGGCATCGCCCCGGCGAATATCGTGGCGTCCTTGATCATGAGCGCCGGCATCGTGCTGCTGTTGTCTCCCGTGCTCGACGCCAACCGTCTGGCCACCGCCAGCCAGATGGCGCGCCTGCAGGCGGGAAAGGTGCTGCCGGATGCGTTCGACGTCGATGCGCTGGCGCGGCAGGAGCGCGCGGGCTACCTCGCGCTGTCCGAATTGAAGCGCCAGCGTCGGACGAACGGCAAGCCCGACAAACTGGCGCTGCGCGCCGAAGACGCGCTGAACAACGCCTACCGCTACCGCTTGGACGGGCAAAACGAGTCGGGCGAACTGGTGGCTGTGCTGACCGAACGCATCGATACCTTCCCTGCCGGCAAGACGCTGCCCACGGGCTTCGCGGATTCACTCAAGCAGGACATCGCGGGCTGGGAATCCTGGCAGCGCACTCAAAGCTGCTTTGCGCGGCATCAGACGCACCAGCGCTGCACTGCGCTGTTGGTCGATCTTGACCGCGATGGCCGGGAGGATGTGGTGTTGTGGCAAGGCAATGCGCACGAGTCGGCGGTCTATGCACAACGTGACGGGCAATGGCGGCGCGTGGGCCGTCTGGTGGTCAGCGAATGGAGTGCCCCGGAAAGTGTGCGGGCCGAACTGGCGACCGGCAGTTACGCAACACAGCCGCTGCGCTGGGACGCATTGCGCGTCGGCAAAACCCGCTTTCAGGTATTCGAGAACGCCGAGTAGGCCAGCGCCAGGAGGCCCCACACGCCGAAACCCGCCACGATCAGGCCTGCCGCGCGGCGCACCCACAGCTGCTGCATGAAAGGCTGGATCTGGCGCGCGAACAGGCCCATGCCCAGCAGGTTCGGCAGCGTGCCAAGGCCGAACGCCAGCATCAGCGCCGCCCCCGAGGGCGCGCTGCCCGCAGCCAGCGCCGACACCAGCACCGAATACACCAGCCCGCACGGCAGCCAGCCCCAAGCCATGCCGGCCAGCAGTGCCTGCGGAAGCGACTTCACCGGCAGCAGCTTCTGGAACAGCGGTTTCACCCGCCGCCACAGCGCGCCGCCGGCACGCTCGAACACCAGCACCCATTGATTGAATCCGGCCAGGTAGAGGCCGAGCAGGATCATCACGACCTGCGCCAGCACGTAGAGCAGGGTTTGTATCGGCACGAAACCGGTGAGTTTGAGCGAAGCGCCGAGCGCGCCGGCGAGCGCGCCGAACAGCGTGTAGGACGCGATGCGGCCCAGGTTGTAGGCCAGGTGCAGGCGAAACGGCGGCGCACTGCCGTCGGCGCGGAAAGAAAACGCCGCGACGATGCCGCCGCACATGCCGACGCAATGCACGCCGCCGAGCAGACCGGCGAGGAGGGCGGCGAGCAGGGAAAATTCGATCATTTTTTCAGTTGGGTGCGGCGCACACCGAGCGTGCTGCGTATGGAACGGGGATTGCGACGGCAGTCGAGCACGGCGAGAGCGATCACCGTGGCGCCGTCGAAATCGTAATAAATTGCAAAGGGGAAGCGCTTGGACAGATTGCGATGTAGACCCGACAGGGGTTTGGGATGAACACCCGCATACAGTGCAAGTGCATCGATATCGGAGAACAGGCTATCGAGAAAATACTGGCCGAGCCCTGCGGCCTGGGTTTCGTAGAATTCGAAACCCACCAGCAAATCCCGTTCGGCTGTTGCGCCGATCCGCACTGCATGCATGGGCCGGGCTTAGCGTTCAGTCAGCTTGCGCAGTGCATCTTTGGCGGACTGCCAGTCCCGATGCTGGCCCTCGGCGAGTTCACGCAGACGCGCTTCCAGCACGGCGGCATGCCAGGGCGGACTCAATTCGGCTGCATCGTCCTGGCATAGCGAATCCCACAATGATTCCATCGCGGCCAGACGTTCGGCCAGGGGCAGTTGGATGAGGGCGTCGAGATTTTGCATGGCAAAAGATTAGCACATCAGCCTGGGGGGCGCTGTCGTCCCACCAGCCACACCAGCAGCAGCACCGGCACCCCGATCAGCGCGGTGCCGGTAAAGAAGTTCGCCCAGCCGAAGGCATCGACGAACTGGCCGGAAAAGCCGGCGATGAACTTGGGCAGGAGCAGCATCACTGAAGTGAACAGCGCGTACTGCGTGGCCGAATACGCCTGGTTGACGAGGCTCGAGAGGTAGGCGACGAAGGCGCTGGAGGCGATGCCGGCCGAAAGGTTGTCCGCAGAAATCGTGAACACCAGCGCGCCCACATCGTGGCCGCGACTGGCCAGCCACACGAACAGCAGGTTGGTCATCGCCGACAGCACCGCGCCGAGGAACAACGTGCGCATCACGCCCATGCGCATCACCAGCAGTCCGCCCAGGCCGGCGCCGGCGATGGTCATGATCACGCCGTAGACTTTGGACACGGTCGCCACCTCGTCCTTGGTGAAGCCCATTTCCTGGTAGAAGGGATTGCTCATCACCCCCATCACCACGTCGGAGATGCGGTAGACCGCGATCAGTGCCAGCATCAGCACGGCCTGCCACTTGTAGCGCTGGATGAAATCGATGAAGGGCGCCAGCACCGCACTGTGGAACCACGCCGTCGCGGTCAGCAGCCAGCCCGTGAGACCCGCCGCGGCGAAGCGTTCCCGCGTATGCGCTTCGCGCTCGGTGGTGACGGGGGAAATCTTCTTTTCCGGCTCGCGGATGATCAGCGTGGTGAGGATGCCCACCGCCATCAGCGCCGCCATCACCGTGTAGGCCACCTGCCACGGCCGGAAGTCGTAGGTCGCCTCGCTGGGGTCGAACGCCGCCGCGATCCACAGCGCGCCCGCGCCGGCGGTGATCATCGCGATGCGGTAGCCGGCCTGGTAGGTCGCCGCCATCGCCCCCTGCTTCTCGATTTCCACCGCCTCGATGCGGTAGGCGTCGAGCGCGATGTCCTGCGTCGCCGAGGCGAAGGCCACCGCCAGCGCGAAGAACACCATGTGCGTCAGATTCAGCACCGGGTCGGTGTTCGCCATCCCCAGCAGCGCGGCGGCGATGCACACCTGCGACAGCAGCAGCCACGCCCGCCGCTTGCCCAGCACGCGCGTCAGGAAGGGCAGCGGCAACCGGTCCACCAGCGGCGACCACAGAAACTTGAAGCCATACGCCAGCCCCACCCAGGAAAAGTGGCCGATGGTTGCACGGTCAATTTTCGCCTCTGACAGCCAGAACGACAGCGTGCCCAGCACCAGCAGCAGCGGCAGCCCGGCAGAAAAGCCGAGGAACAACATGCCCACGACGCGCGGGTGGGCGTAGACCTTGAGGGCGGCGAGCCAGGGGGGGGGAGCAGATGGGTCGGTCATGTAGCTGAGTTGGCTGTAGACGTGTGAGTTGTGTACATTTCGTGCAAGTGGATTGGGACTACCCGATCGGCGCTGGGCTTCTGGGACTACCCGGAGGCCCTTCGACTTTCTGGCTAGCGGTTTCCCTCTCCATTCCTTTTGCCTTCTTTGAGCTGCGGGCCAGATTCAGCGCCAGCAGGCGCTTTAGGACTTCCT
>JAKACL010000148.1 GCA_021821425.1 Pseudomonadota bacterium | reverse complement strand
GCCGAAGCCCGTCAGTACATCCCCCTGAATAAAGAAGGCGGACATCCCGCCGCTGCCTCGTCCTGTCCCGCTTGATCAGGCGGCTTGCGCGACCGCCTTTTCGAAGCTGAACACCCCGCCCTTCGCGTCGACGCGGATCGTGTCCTTGGCGGCGAAGCGGCCAGACAGGATTTCCTTCGCCAGCGCGTTTTCGAGCTCGCTCTGGATCGCCCGCTTGAGCGGCCGGGCGCCATAGACCGGATCGAAACCGGCCTTGGCGATTTCGGCGAGCGCGGCGTCGCTGATGTCGAGCTTCATCTCCATCTGCGCCAGGCGGTTCTCCAGACCCTGCAGTTGGATGCGCGCGATGCTGGCGATGTGCGATTCCGACAGCGCGTGGAACACGACGACTTCGTCGATCCGGTTGATGAACTCGGGGCGGAAGTAGGATTTCACCTCGCCCAGCACGGCCAGCTTGATGACCTGGTAGTCGTCGCCGCTCATGCTCTGGATCATCTGCGAACCCAGGTTCGAGGTCATCACGATCACGGTGTTGCGGAAGTCGACCGTGCGGCCCTGGCCGTCGGTCAGGCGGCCGTCGTCGAGCACCTGAAGCAGCACGTTGAACACGTCCGGATGCGCCTTTTCCACCTCGTCCATCAGGATCACGGAATAGGGCTTCCTGCGCACCGCTTCGGTCAGATAGCCGCCCTCTTCGTAGCCGACATAGCCGGGCGGCGCGCCGATCAGGCGGGCGACCGAGTGCTTCTCCATGAATTCGCTCATGTCGATGCGGATCATGTGGTCGGCCGAATCGAACAGGTATTCGGCCAGCGTCTTGCACAGCTCGGTCTTGCCCACGCCGGTGGGGCCGAGGAAGAGGAAGGAGCCGAGCGGCCGGTTGGGGTCGGACAGACCGGCGCGCGAGCGGCGGATGGCATCGGAGACGACGCGCACCGCTTCGTCCTGCCCCACCACGCGGCTGTGCAGCTTGTCTTCCATGTGCAGCAGCTTGTCGCGCTCGCCCTGCAGCATCTTGGACACCGGAATGCCGGTCGCGCGCGACACGACCTCGGCGATTTCCTCGGCGCCGACTTCGGTGCGCAGCAGCTTGAACGCGGGCTTGCCTTCCCCCGCCACCTCGGCCTGCTTCAGCTGCGCTTCCAGTTGCGGCAGCTTGCCGTACTGGATCTCGGCCACCTTGTCGAGCTTGCCCTGGCGCTGCAATTCGACCATCTCGCCGCGCAGCTTGTCGATTTCCTCCTTGATGTGGGCGCTGCCCTGGACCTGGGCTTTTTCGGATTTCCAGACTTCCTCGAGATCGGCATATTCGCGACCGAGTTTCTCGATTTCGTCTTCCAGCAGGCCCAGGCGCTTTTTCGAAGCCTCGTCGGTTTCCCGCTTCACCGCCTCGCGCTCGATCTTCAACTGGATGATGCGGCGGTCGAGCTTGTCCATCACTTCCGGCTTGGAGTCGATCTCCATCTTGATGCGCGCGGCCGCCTCGTCGATCAGGTCGATCGCCTTGTCGGGCAGGAAGCGGTCGGTGATGTAGCGGTGGCTCAATTCGGCCGCGGCAACGATTGCCGGGTCGGTGATGTCGACGCCGTGATGCAGCTCGTAGCGTTCCTGCAGTCCGCGCAGGATGGCGATGGTCGATTCCACACTGGGCTCGTCGACCAGCACTTTCTGGAAGCGGCGCTCGAGCGCAGCGTCCTTTTCGATGTACTTGCGGTATTCGTCGAGCGTGGTGGCGCCGATCAGGTGCAGCTCGCCGCGCGCCAGCGCAGGCTTCAGCATGTTGCCGGCATCGATCGCGCCTTCGGCCTTGCCGGCGCCGACCAGGGTGTGCAGCTCGTCGAGGAAGACGATGTAGCGGCCCGGGTCCATCGCCAGTTCCTTCAGCACCGCCTTCAACCGCTCCTCGAATTCGCCGCGGTATTTGGCCCCGGCCAGCAGCGCGGCCAGGTCGAGCACCAGCACCTTCTTGCCTTTCAGCGTTTCCGGCACTTCGTCGTTGATGATGCGCTGCGCCAGGCCTTCGACGATGGCGGTCTTGCCGACGCCGGGCTCGCCGATCAGCACCGGGTTGTTCTTGGTGCGGCGTTGCAGGATCTGGATCGAGCGGCGGATTTCGTCGTCGCGCCCGATCACCGGGTCGAGCTTGCCTTCGCGCGCGCGCGCGGTCAGGTCCAGCGTGTATTTGGTCAGCGCCTCGCGCTGGCCTTCAGCCTCCTGCGACTGCACGTTCTCGCCGCCGCGCACGGCCGCAATCGCCTGCTCCAGCGCGGCCTTCTGCACACCGTGCTGCTTCAGCAGACGGCCGGTTTCGCCCTTGTCGTCGAGCGCCGCCAGCAGGAACAGCTCGGACGCGATATAGGCGTCATTGCGCTTCATCGCCTCCTTGTCGGTCAGGTTCAAAAGGTTGTTGAGCTCGCGCGAGATCGAGACCTCGCCACCGTGACCCTCCACCTTGGGCAGGCGTGTCAGCGCCTGAGCCAGCGCCGCCTTCAGCGCGGGCACCTGGCCGCCGGCGCGCGACAGGATCGAGCCGGCGCCGGCACCCTCCTGGTTCAAGAGCGCGAGCAGCAGGTGCTGCGGTTCGATGTAGGCATGATCGCCGCCGACGGCCAGGCTTTGGGCGTCGGAAAATGCCTGTTGAAACTGGGTCGTGAGCTTGTCAAAACGCATGGGTGGCCTCGAGCTAAGGTATATTCTTACCACGCCAAATAGTGGCGTTTTTGCTCATTTCAACCCGCCATGTCCGAATTGAACGAAGAAAAGATCTTGACCGACGTCACGCGCGCGCTGGAAGAAGACGTCGGCAGCGGCGACCTCACCGCCCGACTGATCCCACCGTCGCGCACCGCCCATGCCCGCGTGATCACCCGCGAAGCCGCCGTGATCGCCGGTCGACCGTGGTTCGACGCCTGTTTCAAGGCGCTCGACCTCGGCGCCGTCATCGACTGGCGGGTCAACGAAGGCGACACTGTCGCCGCCGGCAGCGTGCTGGTCGAGCTCAGCGGCAACGCCCGCGCCCTGCTGACCGCCGAGCGTCCCGCGCTGAATTTCCTGCAGACGCTGTCGGGCGTGGCCACCGCCACCCGGCCCTACGTCGACGCGGTGCGCGGCACCCGCGCCGTCGTGATGGACACCCGCAAGACCCTGCCCGGGCTGCGCGTCGCGGAAAAATACGCGGTGCGCATGGGCGGTGGACAGAACCAGCGTACCGGGCTGTACGACGGCATCCTGATCAAGGAAAACCACATCGCGGCAGCAGGCGGCATTGCGCCGGTGCTGCAAGCCGCCTTCGACCTGGCCGAAGGCAAGGCCAGCGTGCAGATCGAAGTGGAAACGCTGGACCAGCTGCGCGAGGCGCTGAATGCCGGCGCCCGCCTGATCCTGCTCGACAACTTCAGCCTCGACGCCATGCGCGAAGCGGTGGCGCTGAACGCCGGCCGCGCGCAACTGGAGGCATCGGGCAACGTCACATTGGACAACGTGCGCGCGGTGGCGGAAACCGGCGTCGACCGCATTTCCATCGGCAGCCTCACCAAGCATGTCCGCGCGGTGGACCTGTCGATGCGCATCGATACGCTGTAAGCCGGGCGCACCCTGGAACGGCCGGCGGTGATGATCGACGTCGTGCGCGCCCGCTACGAGAACCCGGCGCATGCCGCCGCGCTGGTCGAGCTGCTCGACCATTACGCGCGCGACCCGGCCGGCGGCGGCACGCCGCTGTCCGATTTCGCGCGCGCCCACCTCGCCGAAGCACTCGCTGCGCGGCCCTTCGTCTTCAGCGTGCTGGCCTGGGACGATGGCGTCCCGGTCGGCCTCATCAATGCGATCGAAGGCTTTTCCACATTCGCCTGCGCCCCGCTCGTCAACGTGCACGACGTGGTCGTCATCGACAGCCACCGCGGACGCGGCATCGCCGCGCGACTGTTCGCCGAGGTGGAGGCGATCGCACGCGAACGCGGCGCGTGCAAGCTCACGCTCGAGGTGCTTGCCGGCAATGCTGCTGCGCGCGCGCTCTACGAAAAACTGGGATTCGACGACTACCGGCTCGACCCGGCACTGGGCGAGGCGCGGTTCATGCAGAAGTGGCTTTAAATCAGCCCAGCCAGATCAAGGACGCCATGCGCCCGGTCACCCCATCGCGGCGATAGGAATAGAAGGCACCCGCTTCATTGAACGTGCAGCGCCCGCCGCCGTACACCGCCTCCACCCCGGCGTGGCCGAGACGGATCCGCGCGAGCGCATAGATATCCGCCAGCCATTTTCCCGGCGCGTGCGGCACGAAGGCAGCGTCCGCCTCGGGATGCTGCGCGACGAACGCCAGCCGCACCTCGTCGCCGACTTCGAAGGCCTGCGGGCCGATGGCCGCGCCCATCCAGGCCAGCACCTCGCCCGGCGGCACCTGCATCGCGGCCACCGTGGCTTCCAGCACGCCGTCCGCCAGCCCGCGCCAGCCGGCATGCGCGGCCGCCACCACGCTGCCGGCACGGTCGCAGAACAGCACCGGCAGGCAATCGGCCGTGAGCACCGCGCAGACCCGGCCGGTTTCGCGGCTGAACGAGGCATCGGCTTCGGGGGTGGGGGCGCGTCCGGCTTCGGCCACGCAGGCGCTGTGAACCTGACGCAGCCAGGCCGGCTCGGCCGGCAGTTGCCGGCGCAACTGCGCGCGGTTGGTAGCCACATGGGCCGGATCGTCGCCGACGTGATCGCCGAGGTTGAAACTGTTCCACGGTGCCCGGCTGACACCGCCTGTGCGCAAGGTCATCAGGCCATGCACCCGTGCGGGCGCGGGCCAGTCCGGCAGGATCACCCTATTTGGCCCAGATCGTGTTGTCGCGGAGCGCAGCCAGCAGCGAGGCAAAATCCGGTGGCAACGGGCATTCCCAATGCAAGGATTCCTGGGTCACCGGATGGATCAGGCCCAGCCGCTCGGCGTGCAGCGCCTGGCGCGGGAAGGGAATCTTGTGGTGGCTGCGACGGCTGGCGCTGTAGACCGACTCGCCCACCAGCGGATGGCCGATGTGCTGCATGTGTACCCGGATCTGGTGGGTGCGGCCGGTTTCCAGTCGGCAGCGCAGCAGCGTAAAGCCAGGGAAGCGCTCGACCACGTCGTAATGCGTGATCGCTTCTTTGCCCATGCTGTGCACGGTGCGCTTGGTGCGGTTGTGCGGGTCGCGCGCCAGCGGCGCATTGACGGTGCCCGGCCGGTCGACCTCGCCATACACCAGGGCAAGATATTCGCGCTTGACCGTGCGCGCCTGCAACTGGCGCACCAGGTCGGTATGCGCCCGGATCGTCTTGGCGACGACCAGGAGGCCGGAAGTGTCCTTGTCCAGCCGGTGCACGATGCCGGCGCGCGGCAGCTCGGCCACCTGCGGCACCCGGTGCAGCAGCGCGTTGAGCAGGGTGCCGTGGCGGTTGCCGCTGCCGGGATGCACCACCAGGCCCACCGGCTTGTTGATGACCAGCAGCATCGAATCCTCGAACACCACGTCGAGCGGGATCGCCTCCGGCGCATCCGGCGTGGCGTCCGGATCGGGCTCGACCTCGACCCGCACCGACTCGCCGCCGCTGACCTTCATCTTGGTCGTGCCCCAGGCGTCGTCCACCGCGATCTTGCGCGCGCGGATCCAGTTCTGGATGCGATTGCGCGAGAACTCGGGCAGCATGGTCGCCAGCGCCTGGTCCAGGCGCTGGCCGCCCTGGGCGTCCGGAATCACCAGCTCGCGGACGCCGGTTTCCGTATTTCCCTTATAATCGTCGGACAAATTTTCCGTGTCTGTTCCCATGCTCAAGCAATGCTTTTCCGGTATCAATGCGTTCATGCGGGCGCCTGCTCTCAAACGGGCGTGCGGCGGTGCCCTGCTCGTCGCCACGCTGGCCCTGGGCGGCTGCGGCCTCTTGCCCGAGGTTCAGGATGAAACCGCGGGCTGGTCGGCGCAACGACTCTACGCCGAAGCCAAGGATAACCTCAACAGCGGCAACTACGAGCGCGCGATCAAACTGTTCGAAACGCTGGAATCGCGCTACCCCTTCGGCCGTTATGCCCAGCAGGCGCAACTGGAAGTCGCCTACGCCTATTACAAGGACAACGAGCCGATTTCCGCCATTGCCGCCTGCGACCGCTTCATCAAGCTGCATCCCAATCACCCTAACGTCGATTACGCCTACTATCTGAAGGGCCTGGCGAATTTTAATGACGACCTCGGCCTGCTCGGCAACCTGGTCGACCAGGACCTGTCGGAACGCGACCCGCGCGCCGCGCGCGACGCTTTCCTGGCATTCAAGGAACTGGTCACCCGCTTCCCCGACAGCAAATACGCCGAGGATTCGACCGCCCGCATGAAATACCTGGTCAACGCCCTGGCCAGCCACGAAGTCCACGTCGCCAAGTATTACCTCAAGCGCGAAGCCTATGTGGCCGCCGCCAACCGCGCCAAGGAAGTCCTGAAAACCTACCCCGAGGCCCCCGCGCTGGAAGAAGCGCTGGCGATCATGGTCGTGTCCTATGACAAGCTCAAGCTCAACGACCTGCGCGACGACACCCTGCGCGTGCTGACGCTCAACTTTCCCAACAGCAAGTACATCAAGGGCGTGAACATCGAGGGCAAGCCCTGGTACCGGTTCTGGTGAGTGTCCCGCCGGCCATCGAAGCCGGCCGAGGGTTTAGCATGAAGCGGCGCGGGCAAACCGCGTCAACGTCGGGCCAGGCCTCGCACGATCACAACAACCTGCGATACAGCCCTGCCATCGCCCCCGCTGTCGGAGTAGGATTGCCCGCATGCGAAAGTCCATTCTCTTTACGGTTCTTGCGCTGGGGGTGTGCCTCACGGCCAGTGCGCGGGCGGCCGATCGCGCACTGCAGAAATATCCCGATGTGCTGGCCGCCAAGGTGCAAGCGCGGGCACCCGGCACCTTCGATTTCGACGTCACGGTGTCCTCCCCCTACGACACGCCGCAACGCTATGCCGATGCCTTCCGCGTCCGCAGCAGGGACGGCACAGTCTACGGCGAACGCATCCTGCTGCACGACCACGCCGGCGAGCAGCCCTTCACCCGCGATCTCCATGGCGTGAGGATGCCGCGCGGCGTGCGTACCGTCACGGTCGAGGCACGCGATCGGCAATACGGCTATGGTGGCAAGACCGTCGAGGTCGCGCTGCCGGGCCGCTAGCCGGAAAGCCGCGATGAAATCGCCCGCCA
>JAKACL010000147.1 GCA_021821425.1 Pseudomonadota bacterium | reverse complement strand
TCGATCTGATTGATGACCGCCGACAGGTTCAGCCAGTCCTCGAACTCGGCCTCGTCGACCAGCTTGAGTGTGTTCGTGTTCGCGCCCGGCGCCCTGTGGTCCAGGTCGGAAACCGGCCCGACATGCTGGATGCGTTCGCGGATGGCATTGAAAAAATCGTCCTCGATCCGGCTGCGGTGCTGTACCAGTTCCTGGGCACCGTACTCGTAGCGGGCACGCTCCAGAAAACTCATCTCGTCCTGGCCGGCCTGTGCCAGGCGTTCCATGCTCTGGAGGAAGAATTCCTGCATCACCGCATCGAGAAAATTGCGAAACAGACTGGTGCATTCCTGCTGCAGCGCCTGCGCCTGCTGCGGGTCCAGCCCCGGTCGGGCCTGTGCACCGGCGGCCAGCCGCGCACTCGCGGCGCGCAGGGTCTGCAAGGCGGCCTCCGGCATGGCCGGCACAAAAATGCCGACCCCGCCGGGCGCGACACGCGCCACCCAGCCATTGAGCTGGTGCGAACGGGACGCGGCGCCCTCGCCAACGGAAAATCCCGCGCCCACGAGCGTGCCCACCAGGGCCGGGAGGGCGGAATCGGGCGTGCGGCCGCCGGGAAAGGCAACATACAAGCCGGTCTGGCAGTAATCGCGAATCTCGGCGGGGATGGCTGCAGCTTCGCCAAAACGAAGCTGGACGGCCTGCAACGTCGCTTTCCGCGCGTGGCGCCGTTTTTCCCTGCTGCCTGCCTCGGACGTGTGGTGGGTCATGGTGTGTCTTATGTTGGAATCGGCATTGCTCCTGCAGCATGGCCTGCCAGCAAGCATCCTCAGCGCCGGCACGGACGCATATGCAACGAACACATTACGCAGCCATGAACCGCTCAATAGGATAACGGCTATAAGGAGGGGGGGCTTTACAGTTGGCGTTGAGGCCGTCGTTATCCATGCTGCGCTGGCCCAGCGGATCCACGATGGCATAGACGTTATCGACGACCTTTTTCGGCGCGGGGCGCGTAGTCGCCGCGCACGGACAGCACAAGCCGCGTCGACGTCGCCGCGAGCAGCATCGATCGATACCGCTGCAGCAGGACGTTCCCTTATTTGGCAGCTAGACCCGCTTCATACCAGCCTTTGCTGCGGTTGACGATTTTCACCACCAGCAGCATCGCCGGCACCTCGATCAGTACGCCGACCACGGTGGCGAGCGCGGCGCCCGACTGGAAGCCGAACAGCGCGATCGCCGCCGCCACCGCCAGCTCGAAGAAGTTGGACGCGCCGATCAGCGCCGAGGGGCAAGCGACGCTGTGCTTCTCGCCCACCTTGCGGTTGAGCCAGTAGGCCAGTCCCGAGTTGAAGAACACCTGGATCAGGATCGGCACCGCCAGCAGCGCAATAATCAGCGGCTGCGCAATGATCTGCTCGCCCTGGAAGGCGAACAGCAGCACCAGCGTGGCCAGCAGCGCGAGGATGGACAAATGCCCGAGCGTGGCAAGCGTGGCATCGAACGCCGCCTGCCCACGCTTCAGCAGCCGCTTGCGCCAGACCTGCGCCAGGATCACCGGGATGACGATGTACAGCACCACCGAGGTGAACAGCGTGTCCCACGGCACCACGATCGCCGACAAGCCCAGAAGCAGGCCGACGATGGGCGCGAAGGCGACGATCATGATGGTATCGTTCAACGCCACCTGCGACAGCGTGAAATACGGGTCGCCGCCGGTCAGCCGGCTCCACACGAACACCATCGCGGTGCACGGCGCGGCGGCCAGCAGGATGAGGCCGGCGACGTAGCTGTCGAGCTGTTCCGCGGGGAGATAAGGCGCGAACCAGTGGCGGATGAAGAGCCACGCCAGCAGCGCCATCGAAAACGGCTTCACCGCCCAGTTGACGAACAGCGTGACGCCGATGCCCTTCCAGTGCGACTTCACCTGATGCAAGGCACCGAAGTCGATCTTCATCAGCATCGGAATGATCATGATCCAGATCAGCAGGCCGACCGGCAGGTTGACCTGCGCCACTTCCATGCGTCCCAGCGCCTGAAACGGCGCCGGAAAGAGCTGGCCCAGCGCCACGCCGGCGACGATGCACAGCGCCACCCACAGGGTGAGCCAGCGCTCGAACACGCTCATCGGCGCCGCGCTTCCTTGCATGCGGGCAGCGCGCTTTCCCGTGACTTCACACTGTGCGCTCATCGGGCGAACTCCATCAAGCGTGGCGCACTCATGCCGTCTTCCCGATCTCGCGCACGGCCTGCTGCAGCTTCATGCGGTCCAGTTTGTCGAAAGGCAGGCTGACGAGCATGCAGACGCGCCGCTGCAACTGGTTCATCGCATCGACGAAGGCATGGCACTTCTGCTCGTCGCTGCCTTCGACCGCAACCGGGTCGGGGACGCCCCAGTGCGCGGTCATCGGCTGACCCGGCCACACCGGGCAGACTTCGCCCGCTGCCTTGTCGCACACCGTGATGACGAAATCGAGCTGCGGCGCATCGGCTTGCGCGAACTCGTCCCACGACTTGCTGCGCAGTTCGCCGGTGGGGAAATTATTTTTTTCCAGCAATTCCAGCGCGAACGGGTTGACCTGCCCGGCAGGATGGCTGCCCGCACTGAATGCATGGAAGCGCCCCTTGCCCAGATTGTTCAGCAACGACTCGGCCAGAATCGAGCGCGCCGAATTGCCGGTACACAGGAACAGCACATTGAATGAAGGTTCAGCCATGGCAGCGTCTCTGTCGATTCAGGCGGCGGTCGCTTGCAGACCGAGTTTTTCGCGCACCGCCGCCACCAGGCGGGCGCGGATGTCGTCGCGCACCGCGAGGAAGCTCTCCAGCGGCTCGCCGTGCGGATCGTGGAACGGCAGGTGGATGGCCGGGATCGGCTTGGGGAAGATGGGGCAGGCTTCGCGGGCGTTGTCGCACACCGTCACCACCAGGTCGATGTCCTCGGTCATCACCGCGTCGATGTCCTTCGGGTGCAGGCCGCCGGTATCGAGGCCGGCGGCCTGCAGCGCGGCGATCGCTCCGTCGGCCACCTTGGGCTGCGGTCGGGTGCCGGCGGAGAGCGCGCGCACCTGGCCGGCGAGGTCGTGGTTCAGCAGCACTTCGGCCATTTGCGAGCGACAGGAATTGCCGGTGCACAGCACCAGCACGGTGTAGGGTTTTTCAGCCACGATGGATCCTCGGATGTATAAAGAATGAAACTCAGCAACAGTCGCCCGCGGCCGGCCTGCCCTTGACCGGAATGCAGCCGGACACTTTGGCCACGGCCGGTTCGGGCACGCAGCATCCGGCGGCGGATGCGGATGCCTCCGCATGGCCGAACACCGGAATGCTGTCGAGCGTGTGATAGGTCTCCCACGCGATGCCGGTGGGGTCGGTCGCCCAGTATTTGTCCGACCTGGCGTAGCAGCAGGCAGTGCCCATTTCCTCGACCACGTCGGCGTCGAGCTTCTGCAGGCGTGCGTTCATTTCGGCGAGTTCGTCGGCCGATTCGACCTGCACGCCCAGATGGTTGAGTCCGGGCGCGGCGCCGCGCGCCGAGATGGCGAAGTTCACGCGCGGATCGTCGAGCATCCACTTGGCGTAATCGGCCTTGGCGACGGTCGGCTCGGCGGCGAACATCGTGGAATAGAACGTGATGCTGGCGGCGAGATCGTCGACCGCGACGTGGACGTGCAGGCGTTTCATGTTGCTTCCTTTTCAGTGACGCATGCCGGCGTGCAGACCGGCGAACAGGGATTGCCGCCGCAGCAGTTTTCGGTGAGAAAGCCGAGCAGCGCGTTCATGGTCGCGAAATTCGCGGTGTAGATGACGAAGCGCCCCGCCTGCTGCGAATCCACCATGCCGGCGTGCGACAGTTCCTTCAGGTGGAAGGACAGCGAGGACGGCGCAATGCCGGTGAGTTCGCCGATCCGTCCGGCGGCAAGGCCCGCCGGGCCGGCCTGGACCAGCGCACGGAAGATCGCCAGGCGGGAATCCTGGGCAAGGGCTGCGAGGGCGGTGACGACGCTTTTCGTTTCCATAATTCAATGATAATTGAAACATTTAAAAGTTTGCAAGCATTTTTTCTGTCGACCGACATGTCACCGGGCCCGATCCAGGCGACAACCAAAAAATACCCCGTCGAACAGGAATAAACTGGGCGCTCGAGGTGTTCACGTCATGCAAGCCCAGACTTGCCCATTCTTTCAACCCTTGCACAAGGAAACGCCATGAACACTTCATTGACCTCCACTCTCGCCGCGCTCAGCATGCTGGTAGCGTGTGCCAGCCCCTACGCCGCATCGCCCACCAAGACCCAGATGGGCGTGCTCACCAATTCCGCAGGCATGACGCTGTATACCTTCGACAAGGACGTGGCCGGTTCCGGCAAGAGCGTCTGCAACGGCGACTGCGCCGCCAAATGGCCGCCCCTGGCCGCCAGCGCGTCCGACAAGGCGAGTGGCGACTATGCTGTCATCACCCGCGACGACGGTTCCAAGCAGTGGTCGTACAAAGGCAAGCCGCTGTACCTGTGGATCAAGGACCAGAAACCGGGCGACATGACCGGCGACGGCGTCAACAACGTGTGGCACACCGCCAAGCCCTGAGTGCGCGCCCGTCCCGACCTGATCGAGCACCTCCCCCGTCTGCGCCGCTATGCCCGCGCGCTGACGGGTGACGTCAATCGCGCCGACGACCTGGTGCAGGACACCCTCGAGCGCGCGCTGGCGAAGCTCGACCTGTGGCAGCCCGGCAGCGATCTGCGCGCCTGGCTGTTCACCCTGATGCACAATCTGTTCGTCAACCAGATCCGCGTCCGTCGGCCGCAGGAAACCGTGATGGAGGACGCGCTGGACGAACCGGTAAGCGGCGGCCAGATGGAAGCGCTGGCCGCGCGCGACATCCACGCCGCGCTGGCGCGGCTGCCCGAGGAGCAGCGCGAAGTCCTGCTGCTGGTAGGGCTGGAGCAATTCGGCTACGCCGAAGCCGCCCAGGTGCTGGGCGTGCCGACCGGCACTGTGATGTCGCGCCTGTCGCGTGCGCGCGAGCGGATGCGGCAGATGCTGGCGGGCGAACCCGCAGTCAAACTGAAGCTTGTGATATGACAGACGTACACGAACACGAACTCCACGCCTACGTCGATGGCACCCTGCCCGAGGCACGACGCATCGAGGTCGAGGCGTGGCTGGCGGCGCATCCGGACGATGCGACGCGGGTGCAGGCCTGGACTGCGCAGAACCAGTCGCTGCATGCCGCCTTCGACAGCGTGCTGAACGAACCGCTGCCGCTGAATCTGGTGCGCGCCGCACGCCGCCCGGCCCTGCCCGTGCCGTTCAAGGCGGTGGCGGCAATGCTGTCCATGCTGGTGACCGGACTGATCGGCTACGCCATCGGCCTCGGCACCTCCGGGCAGGCGCCCGCCCCCCCGGCCTACCTCGCCCGCGATGCTGCCATCGCCCATGCCGTGTTCAGTCCGGAAGCGCGCCACCCGGTCGAAGTCGACGCCGCCCACGCCGAGCATCTCGTGGCCTGGCTGTCCAAACGCGTCGGCACCCAACTGCAGGCGCCGGACTTCAGCGCGCAGGGATTCGAACTGCTGGGCGGCCGCCTGCTCACCGGCGAAACCGGTCCGGTCGCGCAGTTCATGTACCAGGACAGGATCGAGCGCCGCGTCACGCTTTACGTGCGGCGCGCAGTGGCCGGAAATAAGGAGACGACCTTCCGTCACGCCACCGAAAACGGCGTCGACGTGTTCTACTGGATCGACGGGGATTTCGGCTACGCCCTGTCGGGGCAGATCGGACGGAAGGCCATGCAGCAGTTGGCCGATGCCGCGTATCACGAGCTCGCGCCGACCGCTGCACGCTAGGCGGGCGATTTCCTTATGCCCAGCCCTTGATACCTTCAGGTGGGCCGATCCGGGGTATGCGCCTGCGCCTCAGTACTCGCAGGCCGGCCCTGCCTTGCTGCCCGAATCCGCCGCTTCCAGCCCGAGCATGTCGCGCGCCACCGCCTCGGCGACCTTGATGCCGTCCACCCCGGCCGAGAGAATCCCGCCGGCATAGCCCGCGCCCTCGCCCGCCGGGTACAGGCCCTTGACGTTGATGCTCTGGAAATCGTCGCCGCGGGTGATGCGCAGCGGCGAGGAAGTGCGCGTCTCGACCCCGGTCAGCACCGCGTCCTTCATTGCAAAGCCCTTGATCTGCCGGTCGAACGCCGGCAGCGCCTCGCGGATCGCCTCGATGGCGTAATCCGGCAGCGCGGAGGCAAGGTCGGTGAGATGCACGCCGGGCTTGTAGGAAGGCTCGACGCTGCCGAGTTGGGTCGAGGGCCTGCCCTCGATGAAGTCGTCGACCCGCTGCGCCGGCGCGTCGTAAGTGCCGCCGCCGAGATCGAACGCGCGCGCCTCCAGTTTCCGTTGCAGTTCGATGCCGGCCAGCGGACCCTTGCCCGGAAAATCCTCCGGCGTGATGCCCACCACGATGCCTGCATTGGCGTTGCGCTCGTTGCGCGAATACTGGCTCATGCCGTTGGTCACCACGCGCCCCGGCTCGGAGGCGGCGGCGACCACGGTGCCACCGGGACACATGCAGAAACTGTAGACCGAGCGGCCGTTCTTGGCGTGATGCACCAGTTTGTAGTCTGCGGCACCGAGCAGCGGGTTGCCGGCGTTCGGCCCCAGCCGCGCACGGTCGATCAGCGACTGCGGGTGCTCGATGCGAAAGCCGATGGAAAACGGCTTGGCTTCCATGTGCACGCCGCGCGCGTGCAGCATCTCGAATGTGTCACGCGCGCTGTGGCCGAGCGCAAGGATGACGTGATTGCTGCGCAAGGTCTCGCCGCCGGCGAGCGTCACCCCACGAATGTGCCCGTCCTCGATCACTACATCAGTGACGCGCTGCTGGAAGCGAATCTCGCCGCCCAGTTCCTCGATCTCGTGGCGCATGGTCTCGACCATGCCGACCAGGCGGAAGGTGCCGATGTGCGGCTTCGATACGTAGAGGATTTCCTCCGGCGCGCCCGCCTTGACGAACTCGGTCAGCACCTTGCGCCCCAGGTGCCGGGAATCCTTGATCTGGCTGTAGAGCTTGCCGTCGGAAAACGTGCCCGCCCCCCCCTCGCCGAACTGCACGTTGGATTCGGGATTGAGCACGTGCTTGCGCCATAGGCCCCAGGTGTCCTGCGTGCGCTCGCGCACCGCCTTGCCGCGCTCCAGCACGATGGGCCTGAAGCCCATCTGCGCCAGCACCAGCGCGGCGAAGATGCCGCAGGGGCCGAAGCCGAC
>JAKACL010000001.1 GCA_021821425.1 Pseudomonadota bacterium | reverse complement strand
CACGTGTGCCATGCGCCGCGTTTCCGAATCGCGGATCACCGCGCGCGCGGTGTTCAGCACCGCCATCAGCGTGGTCGGCGAAGTGAGCCACACGCGTCTCTTCTGCGCGTGTTCGACCAGGTCCGGGTGGTAGGCATGGATCTCGGCGAACACCGCTTCGGCCGGCAGGAACATCACCGCGCCATCGGAGGTTTCGCCGTCGACAATGTATTTGGCGGCGATGTCGTCGACGTGTTTTTTGACGTCGGTCTTGAACTGCCGCTTGGCCGTGTCGCGCTCGCCTGCATGCAGACTGTCGTCGAACATGCGCCTGTAGTTTTCCAGCGGAAACTTGGAGTCGACGCACACCGTTCCGGTCGGCTCTGGCAGGATCAGCGCGCAATCGGCGCGCGCACCGCCTTTCAGCGTGTACTGGAAAGCGTAGGCGTCGGGCGGCAGGCTGTTTCTGACCAGCGCTTCCAGCTGCACCTCGCCGAAGGCGCCGCGCGAGCGCTTGTCGCCGAGGATTTCCTGCAGCGAGACGACGTTGGATGCCAGGCCCTCGATTTTCTTTTGGGCCTCGTCGATTACCGCCAGACGCGACATCACCGAGGTAAACGTCTCGTTGGTTTTCTTGAAGCCCTCGTCGAGCCGCTCGGCGACTTTGCCGGAGATTTCATTCAGGCGCCCATCGACCGTTTGCGACAGCTGCTGCACCCGTTCGTTGAAATGCGCCGTCATGCCCTTGAGTGTGTCCTGCAGCAGGCCTTGCTCGGCGCGTCCCTGCTCGATCAGCTTTTCCAGCATCGCGGTCTGGAATTGGCCGAACTGTCCGGTGACGGTTGCGCGCGTTTCCGCCAGTCGTTCGGTCTGTGCGATCTGCAGGGCGGCGAGCTGGCTCTGCATGCGGTCGGACTGCTGCGCAAGACCCGCATGCAGGTCGGTCAGCACCGCGCGGTGGCGTGCATCCATGTCCTGCGTCAGCAGCGCGGGCAGTCCGGTTTGCTCGCGCCGCAGCGCATGGATGCGCAGCAGCAGCAAAACGGCCAGCAGGATGAGGACGGCAAGGCCGAGGGAAAGGGCGATTTCGACAGGGCGCATGGCGTCGATTTTACCCGCGACCCACGTAAAAAAGCCCGGCGCAAAGCCGGGCTTTTTTTGACGCAGTCCCGGCGCAAGGCCGGGGCAGCTTCAGGCCGCTGCGCGCGAAGCTTTCTTGCGCTCGTGTTCCTGCAGATGGCGCTTGCGGATGCGGATCGATTTCGGCGTGATTTCGACCAGTTCGTCGTCGTCGATGAATTCCACCGCGGATTCCAGCGTCAGCTTGATCGGCGTGGTCAGGCGCACGGCCTCGTCGGTGCCCGAGGCGCGAACGTTGGTCAGTTGCTTGCCCTTGATCGGGTTGACCACCAGGTCGTTGTCGCGGCTGTGGATGCCGATGATCATGCCTTCGTACAGCTTGTCGCCGGGCGCGACGAACATGCGCCCGCGGTCTTCCAGCTTCCACAGCGCGTAGGCGACAGCCTCGCCGTTGTCCTGCGACACCAGCACGCCGTTGTGGCGACCTGGCAGGTCGGCCTTGACCGGGCCGTAGTCGTCAAACACGTGGCTCATCAGGCCGGTGCCGCGCGTCATGGTCATGAAGTCGGACTGGAAGCCGATCAGGCCGCGCGCGGGAATGTGGTATTCCAGACGGGTGCGGCCGCGGCCGTCGGATTCCATATTGGTGAGTTCGCCCCGGCGGCGGCCGATTTCTTCCATCACGCCGCCCTGGTGTTCGTCTTCCAGGTCGATGGTGAGGTTTTCGTACGGCTCGCATTTTTCGCCGTTGATTTCCTTGTACACCACGCGCGGTTTCGCCACGGCCAACTCGAATCCCTCACGGCGCATGTTTTCCAGCAGGATGGTGAGGTGCAGTTCGCCGCGACCGGAGACGCGGAACACATCGGCGTCGCCGGTTTCATCGACGCGCAAGGCGACGTTGACCAGCAACTCCTTGGCCAGGCGGTCACGAATCTGGCGGCTGGTGACGAACTTGCCCTCGGTGCCGGCCAGCGGCGAGGTGTTCACCATGAAGTCCATGTTCAGGGTCGGCTCGTCCACCGGTAGCACCGGCAGGCCGACCGGGTTGTCCTTGTCGCAGATGGTGACGCCGATGCCGATGTCGTCGAGACCGGAAATGATGATGATGTCGCCGGCCTCGGCTTCGTCCACCGGAACGCGGTCCAGACCCTTGAAGCCGAGGACCTGGTTGATGCGGCCCGTGGCGACCTGGTCTTCGTGGTTCATCACCACCACCGACATGCCGGGCTTGATGCGGCCGTTGAGCACGCGGCCCACGCCGAGACGGCCGGTGTAGGTCGAATAATCGAGCGCTGCAATCTGCATCTGCAGTGGCGCGTCGGGCGAGCCGGGGGGCGTGGGAACGTGCTTGAGCACGGTGTCGAACAGCGGCACCATGTCGGCCGCCGCACCGCCGTGGGAGGGCGCGTCCTTCAGGTCCATGCAAGCCCAGCCGTTCAAGCCCGACGCATAGATGATCGGGAAGTCGAGCTGCTCGTCGGTCGCGCCGAGTTTGTCGAACAGGTCGAAAGTCTGGTCGACGACCCAGTCCGGACGCGAGCCTGGGCGGTCGACCTTGTTGATCACGACGATGGGCTTGAGTCCCAGCGCCAGGGCCTTCTTGGTCACGAAGCGCGTCTGCGGCATCGGGCCTTCGACCGCGTCGACCAGCAGCACCACGCCGTTGACCATGCCAAGCACGCGCTCGACCTCGCCGCCGAAGTCGGCGTGGCCGGGCGTGTCGACGATGTTGATGTGATAGTCGCCGTACATGATGGCGGTGTTTTTTGCCAGAATGGTGATCCCGCGTTCCTTTTCCAGGTCGTTGGAATCCATCACCCGTTCGTCAACCGCCTGGTTGTCGCGGAAGGTACCGGACTGCTTCAGAAGCTGGTCGACCAACGTGGTCTTGCCATGGTCGACGTGCGCGATGATGGCAATGTTGCGGAGCTTGCGGGACATGATACGGGCCTGCCTTCGGGGAAACCCGGCATTATAACAGGGTTTGCGACTATTTTTATTGCGTAAGCGGGTGCGCCCCCAGCCGGGCGTCGATGCGGGCGATGATCTGCTGGTAGCGCGGCCCGCCGATCGGGCCGTAGCGCCGGTCGAATTCGCTCTGCGGCATGAATTCGGGCAGATCGCGAAAATCCGGCATCAGATCCGCGTCGCTGCGGGCGGCGGCCAGCCGTTGCTGCAGCTGCGCAGCGGACGCGCTCACGGCGTGCTCGCCGAGCCGCACGCCGGCGCGGTTGGCGGCCAGGTCGGTGAAGCTGAAACCCGAGCCCTTGGTCGCATCCTCCTCCTCCTTGATCAGACCGATGGCATTGGCCATCCGGCTGCCGCCGTTGACGGTGAGCGCGGCGGAAATCACGAAGTGTTCGGCAAAATCGCGGCGGCCGTGCAGCGACAGCAGCACGCGCGGTGCGCGTCGTATCGAACGGCTGTCGCCTTCCAGCAGCTTGGACAGGCTGATGCCGGAGAGATAGGCGCCCAGCGCGGTGAGCGCGGCGCGGTTTTCCTCGGCCTCGTCGCCGTCGATGGTTCGGGCAAAGCCAAACAGCGACGCGGCAACTTCAACCAGCGCCACGGTGCGGCCATGCGGATAGCGCTTGATCAGACTGTCCAGGTGCTCGGCATAAACCAGCATGCGAGCCTGATCCTCCGGGGGGATCAGCAGTTCCGCGCTTTTGCGCTCGATCTGCGTCATCAGGATGGGGTGCCAGCGATAATCCAGCGTGGCCTGGTTTTCGTCGAAATTCACCCTGGAAAACGCTTCGGCAAGCGCGGCGTAGGTCTCGTCGCGCAGCAGTCGGCGGTGCGTCAGCCGCGCGATGCCGTCGACCAGGGCGCCCGGCACCGGCAGGCTGCCGAGTCGCAGGCTGTGGATGCGAATGCCGCCGGGCACATCCGCCACTTCGGCGGTGATGTTGAGATAGCGGCCAAACGGATTGCGCGGCACGGCCAGGGTGGCTGTGAGGGTGGCCAGGCCGGGCGTGAGTTCGGCTGCGATGCCGTTGATCCGGCGCAATTCGACCGCGTAATTGAGCAGCCGGTTGACCTCGGCTTCGTCGAGCAGGATGCTGTGGACCACGTCCGGGGTCTGGCGGCGCGGGTCGTGCTTCTGGAACAGCGATTTGACCCAGGCGAGGTCGGTGCGGCGGAATTCGGAAGGCGGCTCGATCGCGGGCGCATTGTCCAGCATCAGCCACGGCAGCACGGTGAACCCGACCAGCAGGACGAACAGCACACTCCAGCCGATAAACCGTTTCATTTCGTTTCCGGTTGGTTGCGCATGAAATCGGCGGTCTTGAAGAACGCAGCGGTCAATTCCTGCTGCAGTGCCGCGTCCACGCCGACGTCCTGCATCGCGCGCACCATGCAGCCCATCCACTGGTCGCGTTCGGCAACGCCTACGGTGAAGGGCATATGCCTGCGGCGCAGGAAGGGGTGGCCGAAGCGGTCGGTGTATTCCGGCGGCCCGCCGGTCCAGCCGGAGAGAAACCACGCCAGCTTGTTGCGCGATTCGGTGAGGTCGGCCGGGTGCAGCTTGCGGATGCCGTAGTAGTCGGGATCTTCGTCCATCAGGTCATAAAAGCGGTCCACCAGTTTCCGGATGATGTCGTTGCCGCCGAGGCGTTCGTAATGCGTCTGCATGCTCAAAGTTTCACCGGTTTGATCGCGGCGGCGGCGGCCTTGGCATGACGGCGCGCCGTCTGGGTGTCGGCGGCGGCGGCCAGCGCGACGCCCATGCGGCGACGGAGGAAGGCCTGCGGCTTGCCGAACAGCCGCAGGTCGACGCCGGGCGTGCGCAGCGCCTCGGCCACACCGTCGTATGCAATACCGGCTGCCTCCATGTCACCGTAGATCACGGCCGAGGCGCCCGGTTCGCGCAGGCTGACATCGACCGGCAGGCCGAGGATGGCGCGCGCATGCAGTTCGAATTCGCTCTGCCGCTGCGTGGCCATGGTCACCATGCCGGTGTCGTGCGGACGCGGACTCACCTCCGAGAACCAGACGGTGTCGCCTTTGACGAACAGTTCCACGCCGAAAATGCCGCGTCCGCCGAGGTTGTCGGTGACGGCAGCTGCAATTTCCCGCGCGCGCTGCAGCGCCGCGGGCGACATCGGCTGTGGCTGCCACGATTCGACGTAATCGCCCGCCACCTGGACATGGCCGATGGGTTCGCAGAAATGCGTTTCGACCGCGCCCGAGGTGCCGACCGCGCGCACCGTCAGCAGCGTGATTTCGTAATCGAAGTCGATCACCCCCTCGACGATGACGCGCCCCTTGTTGACGCGTCCGCCTGCGGAGGCGTAATCCCAGGCTGCGCCGAGCTGGCTGGCGTCGTCGATTTTCGATTGCCCCTTGCCGGACGACGACATCACCGGCTTGACGATGGCGGGATAGCCGAGCTTTTCCGCGGCGGCCGTCATCTCGGCCAGCGTGTCGGCGAAGACGTAGGGCGAAGTCGGCAGCCCCAGCGTTTCGGCAGCCAGCCGGCGGATGCCTTCGCGGTTCATGGTGAGGTTGGCGGCGCGGGCGGTGGGGATGACGGCCGCCAAGCCGGCGGCCTCGATCTCCAGCAACACTTCGGTTGCGATGGCTTCGATTTCCGGCACCACCCAGTGGGGCTTTTCTGCCTCGATCAGCGCGCGCAGCGCCGAACGGTCGCTCATGTCGGTCACATAGGCGCGATGGGCCACCTGGTGACCGGGCGCATTGGCGTAGCGGTCGACTGCGATGGTTTCCACTCCCAGCCGCTGCAGCGCGATGATGACCTCCTTGCCGAGTTCGCCCGCCCCCAGCAGCATGACGCGGGTGGCAGAAGGAGAAAGGGGGGTGCCGAGGCGCATGCGCAGTCCTGATAATTCAAAGATTCGATTTTAACGCGGCTTACAGATGTTCCTCGATCGGCAGCGCCTGTAACACGCGCAGCAGGCCGCGCTGGATCGGGCTGGTTTCGGGTTCGACGTCGGATATGCGCGCGACGCCCTGGTGGGTGTCATGCCATTGCAGGCGTGTGCCCGTGCCTTTGTCAGCATCTGCGGCGACCAGGCGCGGCTGGTAACTGCGTTCGGGGCGCATCGCGTGCTCGACGATGGCCGTCACCTGGCGCGCCAGCGCGCGCGAACGGATGACCAGCCCCATCTCGGTATTGAGGTGCATCGAGCGCGGGTCGAAGTTGAAGCTGCCGATGAACACGTGCGCGTCGTCGAAAACGAAGGTCTTGGCGTGAAGGCTGGCGTTCGACGAACCGCTGCCGAGATCGCGCAGGCGCCCGCCGATCGGTTCGGCCGACGGTTTCAGTTCGTAGAGATTCACCCCGGCTTCGAGCAGTGGAACGCGGTAATTGGCGTAACCGGCGTGCACCAGCGGGACGTCGCTGGAGGCATAGGCATTGGTCAGAACATCGATCTGCACGCCCTGATGGCGCCAGTAACGGAAATACGCCATGCCCATGGGCCCCGGAACGAAATAGGGCGACACGATCAACGCACGATGCGCGGGGTCGATCCACAAGCCCGCAAGCTGGCCGATCAGCAGCTCGGACGCGGCCGTCTTCGGGTTGATGGCTTTTTCGGGCGGGTCGACGATGAGGTCGGCGTGCGCGAGCTGCCAGGACAGGTGACCTGCCAGCAGCTTCGGCAACGGGTCGGCGGCCGTCAGGGTACGGCCGTAGTCGCTGTCCAGGTTGCGGGAACGAAACCGCTGCAGAAAGCGGGTTGCGCGCAGCAGGTGGACATCTTCGGGGGCGACGGGCAGGGCGGTCGCGGGCACCGCGGCGGCGCTGTTCCAGTACTGGTCGAACGCATGCGATAGGGCGTCCACAATGGCGCCGGCGGCGATGACGTCGAGGTCGATGAAAGCGAAATCCAGGTGAGCGTTGAAATACTCGTCGCCGATATTGCGCCCGCCGGTGATGCCGGCCTGGTTGTCTGCAATGAAGACCTTGTTGTGCATGCGCCGGTTGAGCCGGACGTGGTCCTGCAACGCCTGCCAGGCCTTGACCAGCAGGTTGGCGCTGCGGGTATGGAAAGGGTTGAACAGGCGCACTTCGATATTGGGATGCGCGTCCAGCGTGACGAGGCGCAGCTCCTTGTCCGCGGTGTCGATGTCGTCGACCAGAAGGCGTACCCGCACGCCGCGTTCCGCCGCGGCCAGCAGGGTGGCTGCGACCAGCTTGCCGGTGGTGTCGTTGTGGAACAGATAGGACTGCACGTCGAGCGAACGGGTGGCGCGTTGAGCCAGCGACAGCCGGGCCGCCAGCGCGGCGTGACCGTCGTGCAGCAGATGAAAGCCCGATTCGCCCGGCGGAATCTGCTGCGCCAGCTGCGCTTTCAGCGGCGTGTCGGCGTGCCGGGAAACGGCATGGGAGAGCGGGCGTTCGGTATCCAGATCGAGCGTCGCGGCGCAGCCGGACAATGCCAGCAGCGCGACCAGGCCGATGCTGGCGTGCCGCAGCGAATCAGGCCGGCGGCGCATCGAGCCGCTGCCAGGCGAAATGGGGGCCGGGGTCGGTCTTGCGGCCCGGCGCGATGTCGCTGTGCCCGACCACGTCGCGGATCGGATAGGCCCGCTTCAGCTGCTGTAGCAGCGGCGTCAGGGTCGCATACTGGGCCTCGGTGAAAGGCAGATCGTCGGTGCCCTCGAGTTCGATGCCGATGGAAAAATCGTTACAGCAGTCGCGCGCCTGCCAGGTCGATGCGCCGGCGTGCCAGGCGCGCAGGCCGCACGGCACGAACTGGATCAGCGCGCCGTCGCGGCGGATGAAGAAATGCGCCGACACCCTGAGGCCACGGATGCCCTGGTAATACGGATGCGCATCCCAGTCGAGCCGGTTGGTGAAGAGTTCGATCACCGCGTCGCCGTCGAACACACCGGGCGGCAGCGAAATATTGTGGATGACGATGAGTTCGATCTTCGTGCCTTCGGGCCGTGCATCGCAATTGGGCGAAGGCAGCTGGCGCGCGCCGGACAGCCAGCCGACGGCATCCAACGGGGAGGAGGGCGAAATGGAAATCGACATGCTGCAAGCTTACTTGAGGCACGTGCAGTCTGGAAACATTGGCGTCGAGGGCTTAGACTGCCGACTTTTGCCTGGACGCCTGACGCCATGACACCGCCGGAAGCGCAGCAGTTGCTGGACCATGCCGAGTGCGTTGCGTCCGCGGACACCGTGCAGGCGGCCATCGATCGCCTGGCGGGCGAAATCGCCCGCGATCTGGCGAACGCGTTTCCGCTGGTGCTGGCGGTGATGGGCGGCGCAGTGGTGTTTGCCGGGCAGCTGTTGCCGCGCCTGCGCTTTCCGCTCGAATTCGATTACCTGCACGTCACCCGCTATCGTGGCGCCACCCGCGGCGGCGAAATGGAATGGCGGGTGTTGCCCGGTCAGCACGTGGCAGGCCGCAACGTGCTGGTGCTGGACGATATTCTGGACGAAGGCGAAACCCTGGCGGCAATCCGTGACAAGCTGCTGCAGATGGGCGCGGCGCGCGTCTGGTCGGCTGTGCTGACCGACAAGGCCAACGGCCTCGCCAAGCCGATCCGGGCCGACTTCGTCGGACTGAACGTGCCCGACCGCTATGTGTTTGGCTGCGGCATGGACGCCTATGGCGTGTGGCGCAACCTGCCTGCAATTTATGCTTTGAAGGAAGACTGATCATGTTGGGAATCATCGGCGGCACCGGGCTCACCCAGCTCGCCAATCTGGAAATCACCCACCGTCAGGTGGCGCGCACGCCCTACGGCGAACCCTCGGGCGCACTCACCTTCGGCCGCATCTGCGGCCAGGGGGTGATCTTTCTGGCGCGCCACGGCTATGGGCACACCATTCCGCCGCACGACGTCAACTACCGGGCCAACCTGTGGGCGCTGAAAGACCACGGCGTCGACCGTGTGGTCTCGGTGGCCACCGTAGGCGCCATTCATCCCGAGCTGATTCCCGGCATGCTGGTGATCCCGAACCAGATCGTCGACTACACCCACGGCCGCGCGGCGACGTATTTCGTCGGCGGCGACAAGCCCGTGGTCCATCTCGATTTCACCCTGCCGTATTGCGAGGCCATGCGTGCGGCGCTGCTCGATGCCGCTGCCAGCGCCGGCATCACGCTGCGCGATGGCGGCGTCTACGGTGTGACGCAGGGGCCGCGCCTGGAAACGGCGGCCGAAATCAACCGCATGGAGCGCGACGGCGTCGACATGGTCGGCATGACCGGCATGCCCGAGGCCTACCTGGCACGCGAACTCGAGCTGTGTTACGCCGCGGTCGGTGCGGTGGTGAACCAGGCGGCCGGCCGCGGCCGCTCCGCCGAAGGCATTCAGATGAGTGAAGTCCAGGCGATGCTGGGCGAAGTGATGCTGCAGGTGCGGCGACTGATCGAACAGCTGGTGACCGACGACGCCGCTGCGCAGAGCAAGGCCTGAGGGCGTGGGCGCAGGCGACATGAAGCTGGTGCGTGCATTGCAGTCGCAGGGGTTCGGTTCGCGCAAGGCCTGCACGGCGCGGGTGCGGGCCGGCGAGGTGGCGGTCAATGGCGTGCTGTGCGACGACCCCGAGGCCGAGGTCGACCCCGCCGGCCTGGAATTGACGCTCGATGGGGTCAGCTGGCCTTACCGCGCGCAGGCCTATGTGCTGATGCACAAGCCGATCGGCTACGAATGCTCGCACCATCCCACCCATCATCCGAGCGTGTTTTCCCTGTTGCCGCCGCTGCTGCTGCAGCGCGGCGTGCAGTGCGTGGGGCGGCTCGACCAGGACACCAGCGGCCTGTTGCTGTTTTCCGACGACGGCCAGTTCATCCACCGCATGATCTCGCCGAAAAAAGGCGTGGCCAAGGTCTACCGCGCCCGCTGCGCCGAAGCGGTCACGGAGGACATGCTGGACATGCTGCGCAGCGGCGTCCAGCTCAACGACACGCCGGTGCCGGTGGCCGCCCTGGCATGCGAGCGGCTCGATGCGAACACGCTTCGCCTGACGCTGGCCGAAGGCAAATACCATCAGGTCAAACGCATGATCGGGGCGACCGGCAACCGGGTCGTCTCGCTGCACCGTGAGGCGGTCGGCCATTACCCGCTGCCTGCGGACATGCCGCCGGGCGGCTGGCGCTGGCTGGAAGCCACGGACTTGAAACAACTGGAGCAGCCATGGCGATGCGCGACGTCCTGAGGATGGGCGATCCGCGCCTCCTGGCGCCGGCGCGCCCGGTGAGCGACTTCGGCTCGCCCGAGCTGGCGCAGTTGATCGTCGACATGCACGACACCATGCGCGCGCTGAACGGTGCGGGTCTGGCCGCGCCGCAGATCGGCGTCGGCCTGCAGGTGGTGATGTTCGAGGTCAACGTCGACCCGCGGCAACCCAATCCGCGCTATCCCGACGCCGAATCGGTGCCGTTCACGGTGCTCGTCAATCCGGTGCTCACCCCCCTGACGGACGAGATGGAGACGGACTGGGAGGGCTGCCTGTCGGTGCCGGGCATGCGCGGGCGGGTGCCGCGCTACGTGGATCTGCGCTACCAGGGCTACGACGCGGCTGGGCGGCCGATCGATCGCAGCGTGGGCGGCTTCCATGCCCGCGTGGTCCAGCACGAGGTCGACCACCTCAACGGCATCCTCTACCCGATGCGCATCCGCGATCTGCGCGACTTCGGCTTCACCGACGTGTTGTTCCCCGGCCAGCACCTGCAGGACGACTGACCGACCAACGGTCGCTTTATGCCATTGCCCCCGTCTAAAGTTGTCCCGGTCCTGACCGCTAATTTGTAGCGTAACCGTGGGCGTGGTGTCCCGGCACAGGCAACAAGGACAAGAATGATCCCGGAACCCGCGATTCTGCATATTCCGCACCGCCCCGCCCGCACCGGCGTGGCGATGGGCGAGGTGGCCCAGCTCGACGATATCGCCGCCCAGCTGATGGACGTGCAGCGCCACTGGAACGCGCCCGATCACGCACAGCGCTTGGCGCAAGCCTTGCAGGCCAGCCGCACGGTCTGGCATGCGATTCAGACCGCGCTGGCCAAAGGCACGCTCGACCTGCCAGCAGACGTCCAGCACAATCTTCTGATCCTGTCGGTCTATGCCGACAGCAAGATCGATCTCTGCGAAACCACTCACAGCCCCGATCTGCTCGGCAGCCTCATCGCCCTCACCCGCACCCTCGCCGGCAGCCTCAAGGAATGGCGGGTGGCAGCATGAGCCACCCGGCGAGGGCCCCGCGCAGCGGGATCGACGGCCAGGCGAATGCTGCCGGAGGCCGATATGGCGAAATCTGCGTGGGCGATACCCTGGGTGAGGCCGAACGCATGAGCCACCCGGCGAGGGCCCCGCGCAGCGGGATCGACGGCCAGGCGAATGCTGCCGGAGGCCGATATGCGGTGGTGGCCGCAGAAGTGGGCACCGTGGTGCGCCCTGGGCGCGTACGCAATCGCACCAAGACCGAACCGGAAGAAAAAGTCAAAAAACCGGCCGATGGCGTGCGCAAAAAGACGCCGCCCGCCCGCAAGGCGCCCGCGCGCGGGCGCTACGTCGACGAATACGCCCGCCCGTCCGCCTGACTTACCCCTGATTTACTGCAGCGCCTCACGCACGCGGGTTTCCAGCGTCTGCATCCCGGCCGGCGTGTCGAGACCCGCGCCCCGAATCAGAAACGTGTCTTCCACCCGTTCGCCGAGCGTGTCGATCCTGGCGGCATAGACGTTCACGTCATGCTGCATCAGGGTTTCCGCCACCGCAAACAGCAAGCCGCCGCGATCCGCGCAGGTGATCGACAGCATGTGGCCCTGCCCCTGCGCATCGGCCTCCAGCCTGACCGTGGTCGGGTAGGGGTGGTGGCGCTGGTGGCGTGACAGGCGGCCACGCGGCACCGCCTGCATCGGGCGCGCCGGATCGAGATCGCGCGCCAGTTCGTGTTCCACATAGCTCAGGAAATCGCGGTAATGAATGCCGCGATTGGCCATATCCATCACCTGGAACGTGTCCAGCGCATAGCCGTGCCGGGTGGTATGGATCTTGGCTTCGAGGATGGTGTACTGGATGCGCGCGAAGAAACCGCAGATGCGGGCAAAGATATCGGGACGGTCGGGCGTGTATACCAGCACCTGGATACCTTCGCCGGCGGGCGACAGGCGCGCCCGCACGACGGCGTCCGGGCTGCTGGTGCGGCGCCACAGCATGCGCGCCTGCCAGGCCATGTCGCGGGCGTCGAAGCGGATGAAATAGCGTGCATCGAGGTGCTGCCACAAGGTGTCTGCGGCACTGTTCGGCAGGCCGTAGAGCGCGAGGTTGACTCGCGCGTCGGCCTGCTTGGCGGCGATGTCGGCCCCCGCCTCGTCGCCTCCCACCAGCCGCGCGTGGGTGGCGTGATAGAGGTCTTCCAGCAGCTTGCCTTTCCAGGCGTTCCAGACCTTGGGGCTGGTGCCGCGAATGTCGGCCACGGTCAGCAGATACAGCGCCGCCAGGTGCCGCGGGTCGCCCACGCGGACGGCAAACGCGGCGATCACGTCGGGGTCGCTGATGTCTTCCTTCTGTGCGGTGCGCGACATCGCAAGATGCATCTCCACCAGCCAGGCGACCAGTTCGCTGTCGGCCTTGTCGAGTACGTGCTGGCGGCAGAACCGCCGCGCATCGGCCATGCCGAGCACCGAATGGTCGCCGCCGCGGCCCTTGGCAATGTCGTGGAACAGCGCGGCCAGATACAGCAGTTCGGGCTTGTCGAACGCGGCGATCAGGCGGCTGGCGAGCGGGAATTCGTGCGCGAGTTCAGGCACGGTAAAGCGCCGCATGTTGCGCAGCACGGTCAGGATATGTTCGTCCACTGTGTAGACATGGAACAGGTCGTGCTGCATTTGCCCGACCACGCGGCCGAACGCCGGAATGTAGCGCGCCAGCAGACCGTAGCGATGCATCGCACGCATCGCGCGGGTGATGCCGGTGGACTGGCGCAGCAGCGTCATGAACAGCGCCCGATGCGTGGGATTGGCGCGGAAGGCGGCGTCGATGCGGGTGCTGGCACGCCACAGCGCACGCAGCGTGGTCGGCTCGAATCCGGCCAGCGCAGGGTGCCGGGCGTAAACGATGAAGATGCGCAGCAGCGCGTCGGGCTGGCGTTCGAACAGATTGGGCGCGCGCGTTTCGAGCAGGCGGGCGCGTACCTGAAAATCGGCGTCGATCGGCTGCGGCGGCGCCGTCACCGGAAACAGCCGTACCCGCAACGACTGGATCAGGATGTCGTTGGCGCGCTGCACCAGCTTGGCGGCGCGGTAGTAGCCCTGCATCAGGGTTTCGCCTTGGCGCTTGTGCGTGGTGGCGGCCAGTCCCATGCGCGCGGCAAGTTCGGTCTGGTAATCGAAGGCGAGGCGGTCTTCGCGGCGCCCTGCCAGCAGATGCAGGTGGATCCGCAGGGTCGCCAGCGCGCGCTCCCCGCGCGCGATGCGGCGCGCCTCGGCCTGGGTCAGCAGCCCGGCGCGCGCGATGCCGCTCCAGCCGCCGGCGATGCCGCACGCCTGTGCCAGCCAATGGATGGTATGCAGGTCGCGCAGGCCGCCGGGGCTGTCCTTCAGGTTGGGTTCCAGCTTGTAGGCGCTGTCGTCGAAGCGCGCGTGACGCGCCTGCTGCTCGGCCAGCTTGCCGTCGAAAAAATGCTGGGCGTTGAAGCGCGCCTGGAAGCGGCGCTCGAAGGTGTCGAACAGCGCGCTGTTGCCCCAGACGAAGCGCGCTTCCATCAGGTTGGTCTCTACCGTGATGTCGGCATCGGCCTCGGTGATGCAGGCCTCGATGGTGCGCACGCTGTGGCCGATTTCCAGGCCGACGTCCCAGCAGGCCTGCACCCAGGTTTCCAGCGCAGCCTGTTGGTCCGGCGCAGGCTCGTGCGACAGCATCAGCAGCACGTCGACGTCCGAGCCGGGAAACAGCTCGCCGCGGCCGTAACCGCCGGCGGCGGCCAGGCAACAGGCGGCGGGAAGCTGCACGCGCTCGCACAGTTCGGACAGCACGCCGTCAACCAGTGCGGCGTGGCGCATCAGGTAATGCGCCGCGGCGCGGCGCTTGAGGTAGCCGGCTGCGAGGGCGGCGCGGCCGGATTTGAGCCGCTCGCGGAGGTCGGCGAACGGCGGCGTGCTCACGCGGCCCGACGCACGTGATCGGGTACGGCGGGCGAGCCCGCCGACACGGTCAGCACTTCGTAGCCGCTGTCGGTGACCAGGATCGTGTGTTCCCATTGCGCCGACAGGCTGCGGTCCTTGGTGACGATGGTCCAGCCGTCCGGCATCTGGCGGATGTCGCGGCGGCCGGCATTGATCATCGGCTCGATGGTGAAGGTCATGCCGGTTTCCAGCACGAGGCCGGTGCCAGGCTTGCCGTAATGCAGCACCTGCGGGTCTTCGTGGAAATTCCTGCCGATGCCGTGGCCGCAGAATTCGCGCACCACGCTGTAGCCGTGGTTCTCGGCAAAACGCTGGATCGCGTGGCCGATGTCGCCCAGACGCGCGCCCGGCTTGACGTGATCGATACCCACCCACATCGCTTCGTAGGTTATCTGGATCAGGCGTTTAGCCTGGATCGTCGTCTCGCCGACCGCGAACATGCGGCTGGTGTCGCCGTGCCAGCCGTCCTTGATCACCGTGATGTCGAGGTTGACGATGTCGCCGTTCTTCAGCAGCTTGTCGCCCGGCACGCCGTGGCAGACCTGATTGTTGACCGAGGTGCAGATCGATTTGGGGTAGGGGGCATGGCCGGAGGGCGCATAGTTCAGCGGCGCCGGGATCGTGCCCTGCACGTTCACCATGTAGTCATGGCACAGCCGGTCGAGCTCGCCGGTGGTGACGCCGGGTTTGACGAAGGGCGTGATGTAGTCGAGCACTTCCGAGGCAAGCCGGCCGGCGATGCGCATGCCTTCGACCTCGGCGCCGGTTTTGATGGTGACAGTCATGAATGGGCTGGATTCGGGCGTAAACCGGCATTCTAGCGCGCCCGCCACCGGCTTTTCCATGATCGCGGCAGGGCCGGGCGGCCGCACCCGCGATTTCACGACGATCCTGGTCTCTGCCGGGCGGTGCACCTTGAAATTAAAGCCCGATCGAATTAGAATCGCCGGCTGTCCGAAATGGTTCGGACAAATTCGCACACCTGTCATTAAAGGGTGGCGGCGCGTCCGGTTGTGGGGCGCGCAGCTGCTGACGGGTGGAGGCTTAACCCTTTAGGAGATTTTCATGTCTGTCACCATGCGTCAAATGCTGGAAGCCGGTGTCCACTTCGGCCACCAGACCCGCTTCTGGAACCCCAAGATGGCCCCGTTCATTTTTGGCCATCGCAACAAGATCCATATCGTCAACCTGGAAAAGTCGCTGCCGCTGTTCCAGGATGCGCAAAAATTCGTCCGTCAGCTCGCCGCCAACAAAGGCAGCGTGCTGTTCGTCGGCACCAAGCGCGCCGCGCGTGAAATCGTCCGCGAGGAAGCCGAGCGCGCCGGCATGCCCTACGTCGACAACCGCTGGCTGGGCGGCATGCTGACCAACTTCAAGACGGTCAAGCAGTCGATCAAGCGCCTGAACGACCTGGAGGCCCAACTGGCCGAGCCGGGCCGCCTGTCGAAGAAGGAAACCCTGACCGTGCAGCGCGAAGTCGACAAGCTGAACCGCAGCCTGGGCGGCATCCGCGAAATGGGCGGCCTGCCGGACGCGCTGTTCATCATCGACGTCGGCTACCAGAAGGGTGCCGTGGTCGAAGCCAAGAAGCTGGGTATCCCGGTGATCGGCGTGGTCGACACCAACAACAGTCCGGAAGGCGTGGACTACGTGATTCCCGGCAACGACGACTCCGCCCGCGCGATTCGTTTGTATGCACGCGGCATGGCCGATGCGGCGCTGGAAGGCCGTTCCCAGGTGATCAGCGAACTCGTCGGCGGCGAAGAATTTGTCGAGATCGAAGAAGAAGACGCTGCGCCCGCTGCCGAGTAAGCGCGACGCACACCAACTCGCCGGGACATGTCCCGGCGAACGGATTTTGAGGAGGGGCGATGGCCCCTCTTTCTGTATTGAAGAAACTGGACAGGAGTTACGAAATGGCTGAAATCACTGCAGGCATGGTCAAGGAACTGCGCGAAAAAACCGACGCGCCGATGATGGATTGCAAGAAGGCGCTGTCGGAAGCCGGCGGCGACATGCAGAAGGCGGAAGAAATCCTGCGGGTGCGCTTCGGCAACAAGGCCGCCAAGAGCGCCGGGCGCGTTGCCGCCGAAGGCGTGGTGACGATCGCCATCAGCGCCGACGGCAAGTCGGCTGCCATGGTCGAAGTCAACTGCGAAACCGATTTCGTCGCCAAGAACGACGATTTCCTCGCGCTTTCCAACGCGCTGGCCGAGATGGTGCTGAGCCAGAAGCCCGCCGACGTCGCCGCGCTGTCCGCGCTGCCCTACAAGGGCGCCACGGTCGAAGCCTTCCGCACCGAGCTGGTCGGCAAGATCGGCGAGAACATGTCGGTGCGCCGCTTCGTGCGGCTGGACGGCCAGGGCAAGTTCGCCAGCTACATCCACGGCGGCAAGATCGGCGTGCTGGTCGATGTCACCGGCGACGAAGCGCTGGCGCGCGACATCGCCATGCACATTGCGGCGTCCAAGCCGAAGTCGCTGGATGCGTCCGGTGTGTCGCAGGAGCTCATTGATACGGAACGCCGCGTCGCGATCGAGAAGGCCAAGGAAGCCGGCAAGCCGGACGCCATGCTGGATAAGATCGCCGAAGGCACAGTGCAGAAATTCCTCAAGGAAGTGACCCTGCTGTCGCAGCCTTTCGTCAAGGACGACAAGCAGACCGTCGAGCAGGTGCTGAAGTCGAAAAACTCGCAGTGCCATGGCTTCATGATGTACGTGGTGGGCGAGGGCATCGAGAAGAAGGTGTCCGACTTCGCCGCCGAAGTGGCCGCTGCGTCTCAGGTCTGAGCGGACATGGCGCCTGCCAGACGCATCCTGCTGAAACTGTCCGGCGAGGCCCTGATGGGGCCGGAGGGCTTCGGCTACCACGCTGAAACCATGGCCGGTTTCGTCGACCAGATCCGCGACGTGGCGGCGGCCGGTGTGCAGGTCGGAATCGTGGTCGGCGGCGGCAACCTGTTCCGCGGCGCGACCGGCGCGCTGTCCGGCATGAACCGCGCGAGCGCGGATTCGATGGGCATGCTGGCCACGGTGATGAATGCGGTGGCGTTGAAGGATGCGCTGCAGCAGGCGGGCGTCGATGCGCGGGTGCAGACCGCGGTGCACATCGCCCACCTCGGCGAAGATTTCGAGCGCGACATTGCGGTACGTCATCTGGAATCCGGCCGCGTCGTGATTTTCGGCGGCGGCACCGGCAACCCGTTCTTCACCACCGACACCGCAGCGGCACTGCGCGCGGCCGAGATCGGCGCCGACCTGCTCTTGAAGGCAACCAAGGTCGACGGTGTTTATACGGCCGACCCGAAGAAGGACGCGGGCGCCACGCGTTACCATACGCTGTCGTTCGACGAAGCCATCGAAAAAAATCTGGGCGTGCTCGATACCGCCGCATTCGCGCTATGCCGCGAACAGAACCTGAACCTGGTCGTGTTCAACGTCTTCAAGCCCGGCGCGCTCAAGCGCGTGGTGATGGGCGAGGACGAAGGCACGCGCGTGACCTTGAGTTCGTGATCTACACGTAGAGGAGTTGACATGGCTGAACCCACCATCGCCGAGATCAAGCAAGCCGCCGAACAGAAAATGGGCAAGACGCTGGAAGCGCTGAGAAACGACCTGGCCAAGGTGCGCACCGGGCGCGCCCACACCGGCATCCTCGACCACGTCATGGTCGATTACTACGGCAACCCGACGCCGGTGCCGCAGGTGGCGAACGTGTCGCTGGTCGATTCGCGCACGCTGGGCGTACAGCCGTATGAAAAAAACATGGTCGCCAAGATCGAGAAAGCCATCCGCGATGGCGACCTCGGCCTGAATCCGGCGGCGCACGGCGACATCATCCGCGTGCCAATGCCGTCGCTGACCGAGGAGCGCCGACGCGACCTGATCAAGGTGGTGCGCAACGAAGCCGAGGGCGCGCGCGTCGCGGTGCGCAACATCCGGCGCGATGCCAACGGCATGGTGAAGGAAATGGTCAAGGCCAAGACCGCGACCGAGGACGAGGAGCGCCGCACCCAGGACGAGGTGCAGAAGCTGACCGACAAATTCATCGGCGATATCGACAAGATGCTGGCCGACAAAGAGAAAGACCTGCTCGCAGTCTGAGCGGATACCGCGTGTCTACTCCGAACTCGCCAGCGACTCCGGCCAGATCCGATGTGCCGCAGCACATCGCCATCATCATGGATGGCAACGGCCGCTGGGCGAAGCGTCGGCTGATGCCGCGCGTCGCGGGCCACCGCAAGGGCGTCGAGGCGCTGCGCGGCGTAATCCGTGCCTGCGCCGAGCGCGGCGTGTCGCATCTCACGGTGTTTGCCTTCAGCTCGGAAAACTGGCGGCGTCCGCAGGACGAAGTCACCCTGCTGATGGAACTGTTCATGCGCGCGCTGGAAAACGAAGTTGCCAAGCTGCATGAGAACGGTATTCGCTTTCGCGTCATCGGCGACCTGTCCGCATTCTCAGAGCGCATCCAGGCGCTGATCCGCGACGCTGAAGCGCTGACGCGCGACAACACCCGCCTCGTCCTCACCGTGGCAGCCAACTATGGCGGCCGCTGGGATGTGGTGCAGGCGGTGAAAAAACTGATGGCTTCGAACCTGGATGCGGCGGATGTGAGCGAGGCGTTGCTGGCAGAACAGCTCAGCATGGCCGACATGCCGGAGCCGGATCTCTTCATCCGCACTGGCGGCGAGCAGCGCATCAGCAATTTTCTGCTGTGGCAGCTCGCCTACACCGAGCTGTATTTCACCGATGCCTTGTGGCCCGATTTCGACAATGCAGCGCTCGACGCCGCGATTGCGTCCTACCGCGCGCGCGAGCGCCGTTTCGGCCGTACCAGCGAACAGGTGCGCGCCGCATCGTGACGGCATGCCGGATGGGCCATCCATGACGCCATTGGCTCGCCGCGTGCTGACCGCCATGCTGCTGCTGGCCGTATTCGTGCCGGCGGTGCTGTGGGCGCCGACGTGGCTGTGGGGCGTTCTGATGGCCGGCGTGGCCGGCGTGGCGGCGCACGAGTGGGCGCGGTTGAGCCACTTTCCGCCGGTTTCCGCACGCCTCTACGCGGCACTGCTGGCGCTGTGCGCACTGGGGCTGCCCTACCTGCCCGCCCTCGACTGGCAGGCGTTTCAAACCGGTCTGATCGGGCTGGCCATCGTCTTCTGGCTGCTGCTGGTGCCGCTGTGGCTGGCGGGGCAGTGGCGCGTCGAGGCGGCGTTCGCGCGCGCCATGGTCGGTGTCGTGGTGCTGCTGCCCACCTGGGCGGCCTTGGTGGATCTGCATGCGCGCGGCCCGGCCGTCCTGCTGGGCGTGATGGCCGTGGTCTGGATCGCCGATTCCGCGGCCTATTTTTCCGGCCGGCATTTTGGTCGCCACAAGCTCGCCCCCACCATCAGCCCGGGCAAGACCTGGGAGGGCGTGGCGGGTGCGCTGGTCGCGCTGGCGCTGTACGCCGCCGTGGTGAGCGCGTTTGCCGGCATGCCGTTTGTTTCGTTGTTCGTCCTGATCGCCATGCTGCTGTATCTGTCGGTGCTGGGCGACCTGTTCGAATCCTGGATCAAGCGCGTCTCCGGCATGAAGGACAGCGGCGACATCCTGCCGGGCCATGGCGGCGTGCTCGATCGCATCGACGCGCTGACCGCCACCCTGCCGATCGCCAGCGGCATGCTGATGTGGCTGGCGCGCGCTGCATGAATACCGCCCGCATGAAACCGCGCGTGCTGACCATCCTCGGCGCCACCGGCACCATCGGTGTCAACACGCTCCATGTGGTGGCGCGCCACCCTGGACGCTTTGAAATCTTCGCACTGACCGGAGCCACACAGGTCGAGCGCATGGTCGAGCAGTGCCGCGCCCATCGCCCGCGCTTTGCGGTGATGAGCGAGCCAGCCGCCGCCGCTGCGCTGCGCGAGCGGATTGCCGCCGAAGGTCTCGACGTCGAGGTGCTCGAAGGCGCTGCCGCGCTCACCCAGGTGGCCACCGCGCCCGAAGTCGATACGCTGATGGCCGCGATTGTCGGCGCCGCCGGCCTGCCGGCCACGCTGGCGGCGGCCCAGGCCGGCAAGCGGATTCTGCTGGCCAACAAGGAAACGCTGGTGGTGTCGGGCCAGCTGTTCATGGATGCGATCGCCGCCAGCGGCGCCGAACTGTTGCCGATCGATTCCGAGCACAACGCCATCTTCCAGGCGCTGCCGCCCGATTTCGACGGCGATTTCGAGCAGGCCGGGGTGAAGGCGCTATGGCTCACCGCATCCGGCGGCCCGTTCCGCATGCTGTCGGCCGAGGCGATCGCCGCGGCCACGCCGGCGCAGGCCGTGGCGCACCCCAACTGGGTGATGGGCAAAAAGATCTCGGTCGACTCGGCCAGCCTGATGAACAAGGGGCTGGAAGTGATCGAGGCGCGCTGGCTGTTCAACGCGCGTCCCGAGCAGATCAAGGTGCTGGTGCATCCGCAGAGCATCGTGCATTCGATGGTCGAATACACTGACGGCTCGGTGATCGCGCAGATGGGCACGCCCGACATGCGCACCCCGATCGCCTACGCACTGGGATTTCCCGAGCGCATCGAAGCAGGCGTGCCGGCACTGGAACTGATGAACAAACAACTGAGCTTCGAGGCGCCCGACAACGCGCGCTTCCCGTGCCTGCAGCTGGCATTCGACGCGCTCGCCGCCGGCGGCAATGCCGCCGCGGTGCTGAACGCGGCGAACGAAGTCGCCGTGGCGCGTTTTCTCGACGGCGCGGTGCCGTTTGGCGCCATTGCCGCCAGCATCGCGCATACGCTGGAGAAACTGGCCGGGGGCGCAGCCGCCACGCTGGAGGATCTGCTCGAGGCCGACCGCCAGGCCCGCAGCGTGGCCGGCATGTATCTGGGAACCCTGCGCGCATGAGCCTGTTGCATACGATCCTGTGGTTTCTGATCGCCATCGGCATTCTGGTGGTGGTGCACGAATTCGGCCATTACCTGGCGGCGCGCTGGGCCGGCGTCAAGGTGCTGCGTTTTTCGATCGGCTTCGGCAAGCCGCTGCTGAGCCGCCGCTTTGGCCGCGACCAGACCGAATGGACGCTGTCGGCGTTGCCGCTCGGCGGTTACGTCAAGATGCTCGATGAACGCGAGGGCGCGGTGCCGGCGGCCGAAGCGCACCGCAGCTTCAACCACGCCAGCGTGTGGCGGCGCATCGGCATCGTTCTGGCTGGGCCGGCCGCCAACTTCCTGCTCGCCATCGTGTTCTACTGGGTGCTGCTGCTGAACGGGCTCCCGGCGCTGAAGCCCATCGTCGGCGAGCCGCCCGCCGGCACGCCGGCGGCGCAGGCCGGCCTTACGGCGGGAGACGAAATTCGCCGCGTCAACGGCATCGATACGCCGTCGTTCCAGGATTTGCGGCTGACGCTGCTGCGCGTGGGCGTGGCGTCCGAGGCGATCACGCTGGAACTGACCGACGGCCGCAGCGTGCGGCTCGACGCCCAGCCGATGCAGACCGAGAATCTGGAGCAGGACCTCCTGCGCCCGCTCGGCATCGTGCGTTACGATCCCGTGATCGCGCCCGTGATCGGCCAGGTGCTGGAGGACGGCGCCGCGGCGCGCGCAGGCCTGCAGACCGGCGACCGCCTGCTGGCTGCAAACGGTGAAACGGTGGACACCTGGCAGGGCTGGGTGCAGCGGGTGCGCCAGCATCCCGCCCAGGCCCTGCGCATCGAATACGAGCGGCAGGGCCAGCGCCGCGAGCTGACAGTCATTCCCGACGCGGTGGACGAAGCCGGCCAGCGCGTCGGCAAGATCGGCGCCGGCCCGCAGGTCGACGCCGCCGTGCTGGCCATGCTGATGACCGAAGTGCGCTACGGCCCGCTCGACGCGCTGTGGCATGGCGCGATCCGGACCTGGGACATGAGCGTGTTCACGCTGGAAATGATGGGCCGCATGGTGCTGGGACAGGTGTCGTGGAAGAACCTGTCGGGGCCGCTCACGATTGCCGATTATGCCGGCCAGAGCGCGACGCTGGGCTGGATCAGTTTCGTGAGTTTCCTGGCGCTGGTCAGCGTGAGCCTCGGCGTGCTGAATCTGCTGCCGATCCCGCTACTGGACGGCGGGCACCTCATGTATTATGTTGCCGAGGTTTTGACCGGCCGGCCGGTGTCCGAGCGCGTCATGGAAATGGGCGCGCGCGTTGGGATGGTGCTCCTGCTGATGCTGATGTCGTTCGCCTTGTTCAACGATTTGCAACGCCTGATAAGCGGATGAAAACAACCATGACCCTGAACCGTTTGACGCTGGCCCTCGCCGCCGTATTTGCTGCGCACTCCGCCTGGGCCGAAGAACCCTTCATCGTCAAGGACATCCGGGTCGAGGGCATCCAGCGTACCGAAGCGGGCACGGTGTTCAGCTACCTGCCCGTCAAGGTGGGCGAGGTGATGACCGACGAGAAGACCGCGGCGGCAATCAAGGCACTGTACGCCACCGGATTCTTCAAGGACGTGCGGCTGGAAGCGCGCGACGGCGTGGTGATCGTCACCGTCGAGGAACGTCCCTCGATCGCCAAGATCACCCTGAACGGCATCAAGGAATTTTCCGACGAAGACCTGAAGGCTGGCCTCAAGCAGACGGGCCTGGCCGAAGGCCGTGTGCTCGACCGCGCGCTGCTCGAAAAATCCGAACAGGAACTGCAGCGGCAGTACTTCAACCGCGGCAAATATGCGGTCGAGATCAAGTCCACGCTGACCCCGCTGGAGCGAAATCGCGTTGCGGTCCAGTTCGACGTGGTCGAGGGCGCCAGTGCAAAGATCCAGCAGATCAGCATCGTCGGCAACCAGGCATTCAAGGAAAAGGAACTGCTCAAGCAGTTTTCCTCCACCACCCCCGGCTGGCTGACCTGGTACACCAAGAGCGACCAGTATTCCAAGGCGCGCCTGGGTGGCGATATTGAGGCCCTGCGCTCGTTCTACCTCAACCGCGGCTATCTCGAATTCAACGTCGATTCCACCCAGGTGTCGATCTCGCCCGACAAGCAGGGCATCTACGTCACCGTCAACGTGACCGAAGGGCCGCAATACAAGGTGTCCGACGTCAAGCTGGCGGGGCAGATGCTGGTGCCGGAGGCGGAACTGCAGAAGCTCGTCACGATCAAGCCCGGCGAAGTTTTCGTGCGCGACCGCCTGACCGAAACCACCAAGAAAATCGGCGACCGCCTCGGCAACGACGGCTATGCGTTTGCCAACGTCAACGCCGTGCCCGAGCTCGACAAGGAAAAAAGCACGGTGGCGTTCACCCTGTTCGTCGACCCGGGCCGGCGCGTGTATGTGAACCGCATTAACGTGGCGGGCAACGCCAAGACGCGCGACGAAGTGGTACGCCGCGAAATCCGCCAGATGGAAGGCGCGTATTACGACGCCGAAAAGATCAACCGCTCGCGCGAACGGCTCGACCGCCTGGGTTACTTCAGCGAGGTCAATATCGAGACGCCGGGGGTAGCCGGCACCACCGACCAGGTCGATGTCAACGTCAGCGTGGCCGAGAAGTCGACCGGCAACATCATGCTGGGCGCGGGTTTCTCCTCGTCCGAAGGCCTGGTGCTGTCGGGCTCGGTGTCGCAGAGCAACGTGTTCGGCACCGGCAACCGGCTGTCGGCCCAGCTCAACTCGGGCAGCGTCAATACCGTGTATTCGCTGTCCTTCACCAACCCGTACTACACGATCGACGGCATCAGCCTCGGTTATGACCTGTACCGGCGCGACGTCGATGCGACCGAGCTCGACAACGTGGGCGATTACGAGTCCTCGACCTACGGCGCGGGCGTGCGCTTCGGCCTGCCAGTCAACGAGCGGGACTTCATTTCCCTCGGCCTGACCTATGAGCAGACCTCGCTCACCATCGATCCGGCGACAGCGCCGGTGCAGTATGTCGATTTCGTCAACGTGTTCGGCAATGACAACGATACGCTGCGCCTCGATGCCGCCTGGGCGCGCGACACCCGCAACAGCGCCCTGTTCCCGACCCGCGGGATGTTCCAGCGCGTCGCGGCCGAAGTCGGCACCCCGCTCGGCAGCCTGCAGTACTACAAGCTGTCGCTGCAGCACCAGCAGTATTTCCCGATGAGCCGGGATTTCACGCTGATGCTGAATGGCGAGATCGGTTTCGGCGACGGCCTGTCCGGCAAGCCGCTGCCGTTCTTCAAGAATTTCTACGCGGGCGGAACCAGCTCGGTGCGCGGCTTCGAAAGCGGTTCGCTGGGCCCCAAGGCCGCCAATGGCGATGCGCTGGGCGGCAACAAGCGCATCGTCGGCAACGCGGAACTCTTCTTCCCGCTGCCCGGACTCAAAGACAAGCAGTCCCTGCGCATGTCCGCATTCGTCGATGCAGGCGCCGCGTATGGAACGAACGAGGAGTTTTCCATCGACCGCCTGCGTTATTCCGCCGGCGTCGCGGTGCTGTGGGTATCGCCGCTCGGCCCGCTCAAATTCAGCCTGGCGCAGCCGCTGGTCGAAAAAGAGGGCGATGAGTCCGAAGTGTTCCAATTCACCTTCGGCAATGTGTTCTGAGGGTAAGCCGTTTCTGGAGTAAATTAGATGATGAAGTTCAAGCAACTCGCCGTTTCCCTGCTGCTGGCGTCCGCGTTCGTGGCGGCGCCCGTTCTGGCCAATACCAAGATCGGTTTCGTCAACACCGAGCGCCTGTTGCGCGAAGCGCCGCTGTCGATCGCCGCGCAAAAAAAGCTCGAGCGTGAATTTGCCGCCCGCGATCAGGAGCTGCAAAAGCTCGCCAAGCAGGCGCGCGACCTGCAGGCCCAGCTGGACAAGGATGGCGTGACCATGTCGGAAACCGACCGCAAGGCCAAGGAACGCGATCTGGGCAATCTCAACCGCGACCTGCAGCGTCAAGGACGCGAATTCCGCGAAGACCTCAATCTGCGCCGCAACGAGGAACTGGGGCAGATCCAGGAGCGCGCGCGCAAGGCGATCCAGGAGATAGCACGCGCCGAGAAATTCGACCTGATCGTCGAACAGGCGGTTTTCGTCGATCCCAAGAGCGACATCACCGACCGGGTGATGAAGGCCCTGGGTGGCAAATAAGTCCCGCCGCAAAATTCGCTCCATCCAATGGCCGTGACGCTGGCAGCGCTGGTCGCCCGTTTCGGCGGTGAGCTCGTCGGCGACGGGACGCGGTCGGTGCAGCAGGTGGCGCCGCTTGAGCGCGCCACAGCGGACGAGATCGCCTTTGTCTCGCAGCGCAAATACCTCGCCCAGCTGGCGGGCACCCGGGCGGGCGCGGTCATCCTGCCGCCCGATGCGCGCGATGCCACCGACTTGCCGCGTATTCTCACTTCCAATCCCTATCTGTATTTCGCGCGCGTCTCGGCGCTGCTCAATCCCCAGCCGCGTCCGCCTGCGGGCGTCCATCCCGCGGCCAGTGTTGCCGCCGATGCGGACATCGCCGCCGACGCCAGCATCGCAGCCGGTGCCGTGGTTGGCCAGGGCGCGGTGATCGGTGCGCGGAGCGTGATCGGTCCCAACTGCGTCGTCGGCGAGCAGGCCCGCATCGGCGCCGACTGCCTGCTGCACGCCAACGTCACGCTCTACCACCGCTGCGAGGTCGGCGATCGCGCCATCCTGCATTCGGGCTGCGTGATTGGTTCCGATGGTTTCGGCTTCGCACCCGATGGCGAACGCTGGGAGAAAATCCCGCAGATCGGCCGCGTGCTGATCGGCGACGACGTCGAGATCGGCGCCTGCACCACCATCGACCGCGGCGCGCTGGAAGACACGGTGATCGGGGAGGGCGTCAAGCTCGACAACCTGATCCAGGTTGCGCACAACGTGGTCATCGGCGCGCACACCGCGATTGCCGCCTGCACCGGCATCGCCGGCAGCGCCAGGATCGGCCGCCACTGCACCATCGGCGGCGCGGCGATGATTATCGGCCATATCGAGATTGCCGATAACACCCGCATCTCGACCAACACGCTGATCACCAAGTCGCTGCCGCAAGCCGGTACCTACACGTCGACACTGCCTTTCACGGAACACGAGGTCTGGCAGAAGAACGCCGTCCACATGCGCAACCTCGACAAGCTGGTCAACCGCATCAAGCAGCTCGAAAATCGACTCAACGAACTCGAAAGCAAATCATGATCATGGACATCGAGCAGGTGATGCAGTACCTGCCGCACCGCCATCCCTTCCTGCTGATCGACCGGGTTACCGAGCTCGAGCTCGGCAAGTCGATCACTGCAGTCAAGAACGTCACCATCAACGAGCCTTTCTTTCCGGGACATTTCCCCGGGGCGCCGGTGATGCCGGGGGTGCTGATCCTGGAAGCCATGGCGCAGGCGGCGGCGATCCTGTCGTTCAAGACCAAGAACTACACGCCGGAGCAGATCGGCATCGTTTATTTTGCCGGCATCGACGGCGCGCGCTTCAAGAAGCCGGTCAAGCCGGGCGACCAGTTGGTGCTCAAGGTTGGCATCGTGCGCGAGATGCGCGGCATCTGGAAATACACCGGGCGCGCCGAAGTCGACGGCGTGCTGGTCGCCGAAGCCGAGCTCATGGCCACCCTGCGCGACAAGCCCTGACATGGCACGCATTCATTCCACGGCCATCGTTGCAGCCGGCGCACAGCTTGCCGACGACGTCGAAATCGGCCCCTACGCCATCATCGGCGAGCATGTTGAGATCGGCGCCGGCACCACCGTCGGCGCACATGCGGTGATCACCGGCCACACCCGCATCGGCGCGCGCAACCGGATCTTCCATTTCGTCTCGCTCGGCGAGGCGCCGCAGGACAAGAAATACGCCGGCGAACCGACGCGCCTGGAAATCGGCGACGACAACGTGATCCGCGAGTTCTGCACCTTCAACACCGGCACCGTGCAGGACCGCGGCGTCACCACGATCGGCAGCCACAACTGGATCATGGCCTACGTCCACATCGCGCACGACTGCGTGGTGGGCGACCGCACCATCTTCGCCAACAATGCCTCGCTGGCGGGACATGCCGAAATCGGCGACTGGGCGATCCTCGGCGGCTTCACCGGCGTGCACCAGTTCTGCAAGATCGGCGCCCACGTGATGACTGGCATCTCCAGCGTGGTGTTCAAGGACATTCCGCCCTTCATCCTGGCGTCCGGCCAGCCGGCGGCACCCCATGGGCTCAACAGCGAAGGCCTCAAGCGGCGCGGCTTTTCCGCCGAGGCGCTGGCGGCGCTGAAGCGCGCCTACAAGATACTCTACCGCGAAGGCAACACGCTGGCCGAAGCGCAGGCCAGGCTCGCGCCCGAGGCGACAAGCCACGCCGAAGTGCAGCAGTTGCTCGACTTCCTGGCACGCGCCGAGCGCGGCATCATCCGCTAATGGATATTGGCCTGGTCGCCGGCGAAGCGTCCGGCGATCTTCTCGGCGCGCACTTCATCAGCGCGCTGAAACAGAACCATCCCGCTGTGCGCGCCGCCGGCATTGCCGGCCCGCGCATGGTTGCGGCGGGCGTCGAGGCGATCTATCCGAGCGACAAGCTGGCGGTCAACGGTTACATCGAGGTGCTGCGTCACCTGCCCGAGTTGCTGTGGATTCGCTCGCGCATCGCGCGCCATTTCCTCAACGAACGGCCGCGCGTCTTCGTCGGCATCGATGCCCCCGATTTCAATTTCGCGCTGGAAGCGAAGCTCAAGCAGGCGGGCATACCCACCGTGCACTTCGTCAGCCCGTCGATCTGGGCGTGGCGGCCCGAGCGCATTCACCGCATCGCGGAGGCGGTGTCGCACATGCTGGTGGTGTTTCCGTTCGAGGAACAGATCTACCGCGATGCCGGCATCCCGGTCACCTATGTCGGCCATCCGCTGGCCGACGTGATTCCGATGGAGTCCGACACCGCCGCCGCGCGGGCTGCACTCGGGGTGCAGGGCGAACCGGTGATCGCCCTGTTGCCCGGCAGCCGTCTCGGCGAAGTGTCCCGCCACGCCCGTCTGATGCTCGATGCCGCACGCCTGATCGTGCAGCGACATCCCGGTGCGGTCTTCTTGCTGCCCGCCGCGAGTGGCGAGGCGGCGCGACTGGTGAGGCAGGCCGCGCAGGGGCTGAATCTGTCGCTGCATATCCTGGACGGTCACGCCCATGCCGCGTTGGCGGCCTGCGATATCGCGCTGGTGGCGTCCGGCACCGCCACGCTGGAAACGGCGCTGTTCAAGAAGCCCATGGTGATCACGTATCGCACGAATGCGCTCACTGCACGCATGATGCTCAAGCAGGCCTTGTTGCCCTGGGTCGGCCTGCCGAATGTCCTGGCGCACGACCGGGTGGTGCCGGAGCGTATTCAGGATGACGCGACGCCGGAGAACCTGGCCGCCGATGCGCTGGCCTGGCTGGCCGATGCGTCACGCCGGGAGGCTGCCGTCGACACCTTTCGCGCCATGCACCTGAACCTGCGACAGAACGCCAGCGAGCGCATTGCCGAGGCGCTCGAACCCTACCTGGAGGGCGCATGACGCCGCGCCCGACGGTGATCCTGCATGTCGGCCCGCTCGGCTTGTGCGGCGTCGACGAAGCCGGTCGCGGTCCGCTGGCAGGACCGGTGACGGCCGCGGCCGTCATGCTCGATCCCGAACGGCCGATCGACGGCCTGCGCGATTCCAAGAAGCTGTCCGCCGCCGCGCGCACCCGCCTGGCGGATGAAATCCGCCGGCACGCCGCCGCCTGGTGCGTGGCCGAGGCCAGCGTGGCCGAAATCGACCAACTCAATATCCTGCAGGCCACGATGCTGGCAATGCAGCGCGCCGTTGCCGGTTTGCAGATGGCGCCGGACGAGGTCTGGGTCGACGGCAACCGCTGCCCGAACTGGACGTGGCGCTCGCAGGCGGTGGTCAAGGGCGACGACAAGGTCGCCGCGATCGCCGCCGCGTCCATCCTCGCCAAGACCGCGCGCGACCAGTACATGTGCCGTCTGCACGACGACTATCCGGCCTACGGGTTTGCAAGCCATATGGGCTACGGGACCGTCGCGCATCTGGCTGCGCTCAAGGCGCACGGCGCCTGTCCGCAGCACCGCCGCAGCTTTGCGCCGGTCAAGAGCCTGCTCAAGTAGAAATCATGTCCCGCGTTGAGACCAAGATCGGATGGATGCAAGGCGCGGCGCGCAGGCAATGGCCACCCATTGCCAAGCGTCGTAACGCTGCAGACGCCGATCCTGGTCTCAACCCCAAGGGCCGGTTGCCTGCGGGCGCATTGCTGCGTTGCGGGTGGTTCGTGGAGAATGACTCCACTTCACCCCCCACGCCTTGCTCTGCATCCCGCAGACAGCCGGCGCGGGGCGTGATTTCTGCTTGAACAGGCTCCTACGCTCGATCAAGCCGTTTTATTCTGAAAGGAAAGTCATGAGCCTGTCCCTGTTCCTGCATGTATTGAGCGTCGTCATCTGGGTGGGCGGCATGTTCTTCGCCTACATGGCGCTGCGCCCGGTGGCGGCCAGCGTGCTCGAACCGCCGCAGCGTCTTACTCTGTGGGCCGGTGTGTTCGGAAAATTCTTCCCCTGGGTGTGGGCATCGGTGGCGCTGATCCTGGCCACCGGCCTGCACATGCTGACGGTGCTCGGCGGAACCGGCGCGCCGCTCTATGCGTTGGCCATGCTGGTGCTGGGCATCCTGATGATGCTGATCTTCGCCCACGTCTTCTTTGTGCCCTATGGGCGCCTCAAGCGCGCGGTCGCGGCGCAGGACTGGAAAGCCGGGGGCGTGGCGCTCGGCCAGATCCGCATGCTGATCGGCATCAACCTCAGCCTGGGGCTCGTCATTATCGCCGTGGTGTTCCTCGGACGCATGTTTGCCTGACCCCGGAATGCGTCGCGGCGCGAGCCGCTCATCCCCTAGCTCCTAGCCCCTGACCCCTAAAAACTCAGGGCTCGTCCTGAGCCGACGCCGCCAGCAGCTGACGCGCCGTCTCCTGGATGGCATCCTGCCGCGCTTCGCACTGCAGTTCGGCATGAAAGCGGCCGTCGCGATACAAATAGACTGTCGGCAGGTGAAAAATGCCAAAATAGCGTGCCACCCCGGTGGCTTCGCTGACGTCGACTTCAAACAGACTGTCGGCGAGGCCGGCCAGCGCCGCCGGCAACAGGCGCTTCCAGGCCCGGCAGGCGCCGCAATGCGGCGCGCCGAACAGCACCACCGCCACGCCTGACAAGGCGGCAAGGCAGCGGTGGAAATCGCCCTCGGTCAGGCGCGAAAAAACGGGTAGGGCGGCAGCATCCTGGCTGCTAGAATCGCGCCTTTCCTCCGGGAGAGCTGTCATGCTTTTTCTCGAACTCTTTGCTTATCTGCTGCTCATCCTCGTGGCGGCGGAAATCTTTGTCAACGCGCTCGAGCATCTGGGCGAAAAACTCAAAATCTCGGAAGGCGTCACCGGCTCGCTGTTTGCCGCGGTCGGCACCGCCATGCCGGAAACCCTGGTGCCGTTGCTGGCCATTTTCGCCACCACCGGCAACGCGGTCACCAACGAGGAAATCGGCGTCGGCGCCATCCTCGGCGCGCCGCTGATGCTGTCGACGCTGTCGCTGTTCCTGATGAGCGTGGCCGTGCTGAAGCGGCGCGGCCTGCAGGGTCACCTCACCCCGGAAAAAACTGGTCTCAAGCGCGATCTCGATTTTTTCCTGATGGCGTTCCTGCTGGCCTTCGTCGCCATGTTCGTGCCACACGGCGAAGGCTGGGTACGGGGAGCCATCGCCTTCGGCATGGTGTTGATCTATTTTTTCTACGTGATGATGACGCTGCGGGCCTCGGCCAAGCTGGTGGAAGACGGCCATGCCACCGAAGCCGGCTCGCCGATGCTGCTGACCCGTCTGGGCCTGCCGCAGAACCTGTTCATCATCATGGTGCAGCTGGCGCTGGGGCTGGCACTGCTGATCACGGGCGCCAAGGGCTTCATCCATGGCGTGGAAGAAGCCGCGCCGATCATCGGCATCTCCGCGCTGCTGCTGTCGCTGATGATCATCCCGATCGCGACCGAACTGCCGGAAAAAGTGAATTCCATCCTGTGGATCCGCAAGCGCAAGGACACGCTGGCGTTCGGCAACATCACCGGCGCCATGGTGTTCCAGGGCACGCTCTTGCCCGCCATCGGCATTTCGCTGACGCCATGGGCGCCGCAAAAGGAAGTGCTGCTGGGCGTGCTGGTCACGCTGGTTGCTGCGTTCTGGCTGCGCTGGGCTGCGCTCCACGGTGGCCTGCGCGTGTGGCACCTGTTCGTCAACGGCGCGCTTTACGTGACCTATCTGACTGTGGTTCTGGTGTAAACAAAACGGCGGGTTTCCCCGCCGTTTTGTCGTGTGGCGTATTCCCTTATGCGGGGCTCGGCGGCTCGCGGCGGAACGGCCCCTCCAGTTCGTCCATATAGTGCGCGATGGCATCGGTCTCGCGTTCCAGGAAGCGGTCGACCGCCTCGCGGAATTCGGCGTTTTCCAGCCAGTGCCAGGAATGCGTGGCGGTGGGAACGAGGCCGCGCGACAGCTTGTGCTCGCCCTGCGCGCCGCCTTCGAATACCGAGAGGCCCTTCGCGATCGCATATTCGATGCCCTGCTGATAGCAGGTTTCGAAGTGCAGACCGGGCACGTATTCCAGCGTGCCCCAGTGGCGGCCGTACAGGCGCTGGCCGTCCTTGATGCAGAACGAGCAGGCGACGGGTTCGCCGTCCTTGTCCGCGATGAGCAGCAGCAGATTGTCCGGCATCGTCTCGCGCAAGTTTGCGAAAAAGGCGCGGTTGAGATGCGGCTCGCTGCGGTGGCGGGCGTAGGTGTCGGCGTAGCAGCGGTAGAAATGGTCCCAGTCGGCGTCGGTGCTCGCGGCGCCTTCCACCCAGCGAAACGTCACGCCCAGCGTGTTCAGCTTCTTTCTTTCCTGGCGGATTTTCTTGCGCTTGTCGTGCGTCAGCGCGGCGAGAAAATCGTCGAAGCTGGCGTAGCCCGCGTTATTCCAGTGGAACTGGAAGCCGCTGCGGTGCATCAGCGGGGTCGCATTGAGCGAGGCATGATCCGGCTGGGCGGGAAACAGGATGTGGAACGACGAGCAGTTCAGATCGCGGGTGAGCTTGAGTGCCGCCTGGATCAGCGCGGCGCGGTCGGCGTCGTTCTTCGCCAGCAGGCGCGGCCCGGGCACCGGCGAGAAGGGCGCGCAGGACACCAGCTTGGGATAGTAATTCAGGCCATGCCGGCGGTAGGCGTCGGCCCATGCCCAGTCGAACACGAACTCGCCCCAGGAGTGATGCTTGACGTAGAGCGGCATCGCGGCTTCCAGCCGTTCGCCGCGGAACAGCGCCAGATGCACAGGCTCCCAGCCGATGTGGGCGCCGACGCATCCGGTGGTTTCCAGCGCATGCAGAAAAGCGTGCTGCACGAAGGGTGACTCGCCGGCGAGGGCGTTCCAGGCGTCGGCGGGCAATTCCGCGATTCTTGTCACGACACGGACGACTGTTTCAGTGGCTTTGGCTTCCGTCCCGGGGGGCTTTGCTTCAAAATGCACGTTTTGGCGGCTTCCTTCGAAAAAAACAATGAACCTGCACGAATTCCAGGCCAAACAAATTTTGCGCTCGGGCAACATTAACACGCCGCGCGGCCTCGCTGTGTCGAGTGCCGACGCCGCGGTCAATGCCGCCAGCGAACTGGGCGGCGACGCCTGGGTGGTGAAGGCGCAGATCCACGCCGGCGGCCGCGGCAAGGCGGGCGGCGTCAAGGTCGTCCATCGCCTGGACGACGTGCGCGCGATAGCCGCTTCGCTGCTGGGCAAGTCCCTGGTCACCAACCAGAACGCGCCCGGCGGCCAGCCGGTGAACCAGGTGCTGGTCGAAGAGACTCTGCCGATTGCGCGCGAGTTGTACCTCTCGCTGCTGGTCGACCGCGAAACCGAACGCGTCGCCATCGTGGCGTCCGCTGCCGGCGGCATGGACATCGAGGCGGTGGCCGACGCCACCCCGGAAAAAGTTCTGACCGAAACCTGCGATCCCCTGCTGGGCGTGCAGGACTTCCAGTGCCGCGCGCTGGCCTTCGCGCTGGAACTGACGGGCGAGGCCTACAAGGATTTCTGCCGCCTGCTGCCCGCTTTGTATCGCGTGTTCGTTGCCAACGATTTGAGCCTGCTCGAAATCAACCCGCTGGTGGTGACGACCGACAACCGCGTGCTGCCGCTCGACTGCAAGATGAGCGTCGACGACAACGCGCTGTACCGCCGCAAGGCCCTGGCCGAATTGCGCGACGACAGCCAGATCGACGCCAAGGAAGCCGCCGCCAACGCGGCCAACGTCAACTACGTCGCGCTGACCGGCAACATCGGCTGCATGGTCAATGGCGCCGGCCTGGCGATGGCGACGATGGACCTGATTCAACTGGAGGGCGGCACGCCCGCCAACTTTCTCGACGTCGGCGGCGGCGCCACGCCCGAGACGGTGGCGCAGGGCTTCAAGATCATCCTGCTCGACCCCAAGGTGCGCGCGGTGCTGATCAACATCTTCGGCGGAATCGTGCGC
>JAKACL010000146.1 GCA_021821425.1 Pseudomonadota bacterium | reverse complement strand
GGAGAAAATCCGTTCCTGGTCGTACGGCGAAGTGAAGAAGCCGGAAACCATCAACTACCGCACCTTCAAGCCGGAGCGCGACGGCCTCTTCTGCGCCAAGATCTTCGGCCCGGTCAAGGACTACGAGTGCCTGTGCGGCAAGTACAAGCGCCTCAAGCATCGCGGCGTGATCTGCGAAAAATGCGGCGTCGAAGTGACGCTGTCCAAGGTGCGCCGCGAGCGCATGGGCCATATCGAATTGGCCTCGCCGGTTGCCCACATCTGGTTCCTGAAGTCGCTGCCGAGCCGCCTGGGCATGGTGCTCGACATGACGCTGCGCGACATCGAGCGTGTGCTCTATTTTGAAGGTTTCATGGTGGTCGAGCCCGGCATGACGCCGCTCAACCGTGGCCAGCTGCTGACCGAGGAAGACTATCTCTCGAAGCTGGAAGAATACGGCGACGAGTTCAAAGCGCTGATGGGTGCGGAGGCGGTGCGCGAGCTGCTGCGTACGCTCGACCTGCACACGGAAGTGGAAACGCTGCATGCGGAAATCGGCAAGACCGGCTCCGATACCAAACTGAAGAAGCTGTCGAAGCGCCTGAAAATCCTCGAAGGTTTCCAGAAGTCCGGGATCAAGCCGGAGTGGATGATCCTCGAAGTGCTGCCGGTGCTGCCGCCCGAGCTGCGTCCGCTGGTGCCGCTGGACGGCGGTCGTTTCGCGACTTCCGACCTGAACGATTTGTACCGCCGCGTGATCAACCGCAACAACCGGCTTAAGAGGCTTTTGGAACTGAAGGCGCCTGAAATCATCGTGCGCAACGAAAAGCGCATGCTGCAGGAAGCCGTCGACTCGCTGCTCGACAACGGCCGTCGCGGCAAGGCGATGACCGGCGCCAACAAGCGTCCGCTGAAGTCGCTTGCCGACATGATCAAGGGCAAGAGCGGTCGTTTCCGCCAGAACCTCCTCGGCAAGCGCGTCGATTACTCCGGCCGTTCGGTCATCGTGGTCGGCCCGGCGCTTAAATTGCACCAGTGCGGCCTGCCGAAGAAGATGGCGCTCGAGCTGTTCAAGCCCTTCATCTTTAACCGCCTCGAGGTGCTGGGGCTGGCGACCACGATCAAGGCCGCCAAGAAGATGGTGGAAGACGAAGAATCGGTCGTGTGGGATCTGCTTGAAGAGGTCATCCGCGAGCATCCGGTGATGCTGAACCGCGCACCGACGCTGCACCGCCTGGGCATCCAGGCGTTTGAGCCGGTGCTGATCGAGGGCAAGGCGATCCAGCTGCACCCGCTGGTGTGCGCGGCGTTCAACGCCGACTTCGACGGCGACCAGATGGCTGTCCACGTGCCGCTGTCGCTGGAAGCGCAGACCGAAGCGCGCACCCTGATGCTGGCGTCGAACAACGTGCTGTCGCCCGCCAACGGCGAGCCGATTATCGTGCCGTCGCAGGATATCGTGCTGGGCCTGTATTACATGTCGCGCGAGAAGATCAACGCCAAGGGCGAAGGCATGCTGTTTGCCGACGTGGCCGAAGCGCGGCGCGCCTACGACAACCACGAGGCGGAACTGCATGCCCGCGTCACGGTGCGCATCAAGGAAGTGACGCTGGACGCGGACAAGAATCGCGTCGAGACCGTCAAACGGGTGGAAACCACGCTCGGCCGCGCGCTGCTGTCGGAAATCCTGCCGCCGGGGCTGCCGTTCAGCTTCGTCGACAAGGCGCTGAAGAAGAAGGAAATCTCCAAGCTGATCAACGCCAGCTTCCGTCGCTGCGGACTGCGCGAGACGGTAATCTTTGCCGACAGGCTGATGTACACCGGCTTCACGTTCGCGACCCGCGCCGGCATGTCGATTGCCATCAAAGACATGCTGATCCCGAAAGAGAAGGGTCAGATCCTGGGCGCGGCCGAAGCCGAGGTGAAAGAGATCGAATCGCAGTACACCTCGGGTCTGGTGACCCAGGGCGAGCGCTACAACAAGGTGGTCGACATCTGGGGTCGCGCCGGTGACGCCGTGGCCAAGGCCATGATGGGCCAGCTGGGCGGCGAGAAGGTCATCGATCGCCACGGCAAGGAAGTCACCCAGGAATCGTTCAACGCGATTTACATGATGGCCGACTCGGGCGCACGGGGTTCCGCCGCGCAGATTCGCCAGCTGGCCGGCATGCGCGGCCTGATGGCGAAGCCGGACGGTTCCATCATCGAGACGCCGATCACGGCGAACTTCCGCGAAGGCCTGAACATGCTTCAGTACTTCATCTCGACTCACGGTGCGCGTAAGGGTCTCGCCGATACCGCATTGAAGACCGCGAACTCGGGTTACCTGACGCGCCGCCTGGTCGACGTGACGCAGGACCTGGTCGTGGTCGAGGACGATTGCGGCACCAAGAACGGTCTGGTAGTGAAGGCCCTGGTCGAAGGGGGCGAAGTGGTCGAGGCGCTGCGCGAGCGGATTCTCGGCCGCGTGGCTGCCAGCGACATCGTCAACCCGGAGACGCAGGAAACCGTGTACGAAGCCGGCACCCTGCTGGTGGAAGACGCGGTCGAGACCATCGAGTCGCTCGGTATCGACGAAGTCAAGGTGCGCACCCCGCTGACCTGCGAAACGCGCTACGGCCTGTGCGGCAAGTGCTACGGCCGCGACCTCGGCCGCGGCTACATGGTCAACGTCGGCGAAGCGGTCGGCGTGATCGCGGCGCAGTCGATCGGCGAGCCGGGTACCCAGCTCACCATGCGGACCTTCCACATCGGCGGTGCGGCATCGCGTGCCGCGGCAGCGAGCCAGCTCGAAGCCAAGTCCAATGGCACGGTGCAGTACACCGCCACCATGCGTTACGTGACCAACGCCCGCAAGGAGCTGGTGGCGATTTCGCGCAGCGGCGAAATCATCATTGCCGACGATGCCGGCCGCGAGCGCGAGCGCCAGAAAGTGCCGTACGGCGCGACCCTGATGGTGACCGACGGTGCCAAGATCAAGGCCGGCGCCGTGCTGGCGACCTGGGATCCGCACACCCGTCCCATCATCACCGAGTACGCCGGTCGCATCCGCTTCGAGAACATCGAGGAGGGCGTCACCGTCGCCAAGCAGCTCGACGACGTCACCGGCCTCTCGACGCTGGTGGTCATCGATCCCAAGCGCAAGGCAAGCAGCGCCGGCAAGGGCTTGCGTCCGCAGGTGAAGTTGCTGGACGACACCGGCCATGAGCTCAAGCTGGCAGGGACCGATACGCTGGTCAACATCACCTTCCAGATCGGCTCCATCATCACGGTGAAGGACAGCCAGGACGTGGCGGTGGGCGACGTGATCGCGCGGATTCCGCAGGAAACCTCGAAAACGCGCGACATCACCGGCGGTCTGCCGCGCGTGGCCGAGCTGTTCGAAGCACGTTCCCCGAAAGATGCCGGCGTGTTGGCAGAAGTTACAGGTACGGTCTCGTTCGGCAAGGACACCAAGGGCAAGCAGCGTCTGGTCATCACCGACCTCGACGGCGTCGCGCACGAGTACCTGATCACCAAGGAAAAGCACGTCACCGCGCACGACGGCCAGATCGTCCAGAAGGGCGAAATGATCGTCGACGGCCCGGTCGACCCGCACGACATCCTGCGCTTGCAGGGCGTCGAGGCGCTGGCGCGCTACATCACCGACGAAGTGCAGGACGTGTACCGCCTGCAGGGCGTGAAGATCAACGACAAGCACATCGAAGTCATCGTGCGGCAAATGTTGCGCCGTGTCACCGTGGTGGATCCGGGCGACACCGGCCTCATTCCGGGCGAGCAGGTCGAGCGTTCCGAGGTGCTGCAGATCAACGACGAGATGGCGGCGGCGGGCAAGGAGCCGGCGACCTACGACCCGATCCTGCTCGGTATCACCAAGGCATCGCTGTCGACCGATTCGTTCATCTCCGCGGCATCTTTCCAGGAAACCACGCGCGTGCTGACCGAGGCGGCCATCATGGGCAAGCGGGACGAGTTGCGGGGCCTGAAGGAAAACGTGATCGTCGGCCGCCTGATTCCGGCGGGCAGCGGTCTGGCCTACCACAACACCCGTCGCCGCCAGGCTGCCGGAGAGGACATGGGCGCCGAACATCTGATCATCGGCGAGGACGCCAACCCCGCAGAGAATCAGGAAGTGGCTTGACAGGGGGGTGGCTCTCCCCTAGAATCACGCGTCTTTTTCCGGGCATACGTGCGCCGGGAAGCGCAGGACTGTAGCCCGGGACGGCGCATGCCGTCCCGCTTGTTTTAGAAACGATACGCTCACCTTAATTTTTCGGAATTTTTGACATGCCAACGATTAACCAGCTGATCCGCAAGCCGCGCCAGGCGCCGGTGGAAAAGAGCAAGGTTCCGGCCCTGAAGGCCTGCCCGCAACGCCGCGGCGTGTGCACCCGCGTGTACACCACGACGCCCAAGAAACCGAACTCCGCCTTGCGCAAGGTCTGCAAGGTCAAGCTTACCAGCGGCTTCGAGGTGATCAGCTACATCGGCGGCGAAGGTCACAACCTGCAGGAGCACTCGGTGGTGCTGGTGCGCGGCGGCCGGGTCAAGGACTTGCCGGGTGTGCGTTACCACACCGTCCGTGGCAGCCTGGATACCGCAGGCGTCAAGGATCGTAAGCAGTCGCGCTCGAAGTACGGTGCCAAGCGCCCGAAGAAAGCCTGATTGAACCCGGCGCCCGAAAAAAGCCTAATTAGTTAGATAGAGAGACAGGAATATGCCCCGTCGTCGCGAAGTCCCCAAACGTGAAATCCTGCCTGATCCGAAATTCGGCAATCAGGAAGTTTCCAAATTCATGAACGTCGTCATGTCCAGCGGCAAGAAGTCGGTCGCCGAGCGCATCGTCTACGGCGCGTTCGAGCAGATCGTCCAGAAGTCCGGCAAGGATCCTCTGGAAGTGTTCGGCGTTGCGCTGAACAACGCACGCCCCCTGGTCGAAGTGAAGAGCCGCCGCGTCGGTGGCGCCAACTACCAGGTGCCGGTCGAAGTGCGTTCCAGTCGTCGTACCGCGCTGGCGATGCGCTGGCTGAAGGATGCGGCACGCAAGCGCGGCGAAAAGTCCATGGGCGCCCGTCTGGCGGGCGAATTGCTGGATGCGGCCGAAGGCCGTGGCGGCGCTGTGAAGAAACGTGAGGAAGTGCACCGTATGGCTGAAGCCAACAAGGCCTTCTCGCATTTCCGTTTCTAAGAACACTAACGCATTGATTGGCAGGTAATTAACGTGGCACGCAATACTCCTATCGAGCGCTATCGCAATATCGGCATTTCGGCCCATATCGACGCTGGCAAGACCACCACCACCGAGCGCGTCCTGTTCTACACGGGCGTGTCGCACAAGATCGGCGAAGTGCATGATGGCGCGGCCACCATGGACTGGATGGAGCAGGAGCAGGAGCGCGGGATCACGATTACCTCCGCTGCGACCACGTGTTTCTGGAAGGGAATGGACGGCAAATTCCCCGAGCACCGCATCAACATCATCGACACTCCGGGTCACGTCGACTTCACCATCGAGGTCGAGCGCTCCATGCGCGTGCTGGACGGCGCCTGCATGGTGTACTGCGCGGTGGGTGGCGTGCAGCCGCAGTCCGAGACCGTGTGGCGTCAGGCCAACAAATACCGCGTGCCGCGTCTGGCGTTCGTCAACAAGATGGACCGCTCCGGCGCCGACTTCTTCAAGGTCTACGATCAGATGCGTCTGCGTCTGAAGGCCAATCCGGTGCCGATCCAAGTGCCGATCGGTGCAGAAGAGCGGTTCGAGGGTGTGGTCGACCTCGTCAAGATGAAGGCGATTTACTGGGATGAAGCCAGCCAGGGCATGAAGTTCGACCTGCGCGAGATTCCTGCGGAACTGCTCGAGACGTGCAAGAAGTGGCGCGAAGCCATGCTGGAAGCCGCTGCAGAGTCGTCCGAAGAGATGATGAACAAATACCTGGAAGAGGGCGATCTCTCCGAGGCGGACATTATTGCCGGTCTGCGTGCGCGCACCATCGCCAGCGAAATCGTGCCGATGATGTGCGGCAGCGCGTTCAAGAACAAGGGCGTGCAGGCCATGCTCGACAAGGTGGTCGAATTGATGCCGGCGCCGACCGACGTACCCGCGGTCAAGGGCGAGCTGGAAGATGGGAGCGTGGGTGAGCGCCTGCCGTCCGACGACGAGAAGTTTTCTGCCTTGGCATTCAAGGTTGCGACCGACCCCTATGTGGGCCAGTTGATTTTCTTCCGCGTGTATTCCGGCGTCGTCAAATCGGGCGATACGGTTTACAACCCGGTCAAGGGCCGCAAGGAGCGCCTGGGCCGCATTCTGCAGATGCACGCCAACCAGCGTGAGGAAATCAAGGAAGTGCGCGCGGGCGACATCGCGGCAGCCGTGGGCCTCAAGGATGTCACGACCGGCGACACGCTGTGTGATGTGGCGTCCCCGATCACGCTCGAGCGCATGGTCTTCCCGGAGCCCGTGATCCACGTCGCGGTTGAGCCCAAGACCAAGGCCGATCAGGAAAAAATGGGCATTGCCCTGGGCCGATTGGCGCAGGAAGACCCGTCCTTCCGCGTGCGCACCGACGAAGAGTCCGGCCAGACCATCATGTCCGGCATGGGCGAGCTGCACCTGGAGATTCTGGTTGACCGGATGCGCCGCGAGTTCGGCGTCGAGGCCAACGTGGGTGCGCCGCAAGTGGCCTACCGCGAAGCGATCAAGAAGGAAGTCGAGCAGGAAGGCAAGCACGCCAAGCAGTCGGGCGGCAAGGGTCAATACGGTCACGTGTGGATCAAGATGGGGCCGAACGAGCCGGGCAAGGGCTTTGAATTCATCGACGCCATCAAGGGCGGTACCGTGCCGCGCGAATACATTCCCGCGGTGGAAAAGGGCCTGAAAGAGGCGCTGTCCAATGGCGTGCTGGCGGGCTTCCCCGTAGTAGACGTCAAGGTCACGCTGTTCGACGGTTCCTACCACGATGTCGACTCGTCCGAACTGGCGTTCAAGCTGGCGGCGATCCTGGCGTTCAAGGACGGCATGCGCAAGGCCAGCCCGGTCCTGCTGGAGCCCATGATGGCGGTCGAAGTGGAAACGCCGGAAGACTACATGGGCGACGTGATGGGCGACCTCAACCGTCGTCGCGGCATCATCCAGGGCATGGAAGACGCGGCCGGCGTGAAACTGGTCAAGGCGGAAGTGCCGCTGGCCGAGATGTTCGGCTACTCGACCGATCTGCGCTCCATGTCGCAGGGTCGCGCGACCTACTCGATGGAATTCAAGCATTACACCGAAGCGCCCAGGAGCGTTGCGGAAGCCGTGATTGCGAAGAAGTAAGCGGCCGCCAAGAAATAATTTTGATCTTATAGGGTACTGAAAAATGGCTAAGGAAAAATTCGAGCGGACCAAACCGCACGTAAACGTTGGCACCATTGGACACGTTGACCACGGCAAGACCACCTTGACCGCGGCGATCACCACCATTCTGTCGAAGAAGTTTGGCGG
>JAKACL010000145.1 GCA_021821425.1 Pseudomonadota bacterium | reverse complement strand
TGTCGTTCGGCGGCAGCGGCATCATCGCCAACTGCCTGGCGATCGCGGTGCTCTTGCGCATCGACTGGGAGCATCGGCAGATGATGCGGGGGAAGACCTTCTGATGGCGGCCGTGAATCGTACCCTGATGGTGATGGCCGGCGGCACCGGCGGTCACGTCTACCCTGCGCTGGCGGTGGCGGATGCCTTGCGCGCGCGCGGCTGGGACGTGTTCTGGCTCGGCACCCGCGCCGGCCTGGAGGCGCGCGTGGTGCCGGCGGCCGGCATCGACATGGTGTGGGTGTCGATGGGCGGCGTGCGCGGCAAGGGCCTGCTGAAAAAACTGCTGCTGCCGGCGACGCTGCTGGTCGCGTTCTGGCAGAGCCTCGCCGCCATCCTCGCGCGTCGCCCCGACGTGGTGCTGGGCATGGGCGGCTACACCGCGTTTCCCGGCGGCATGATGGCGAGCCTGATGAACCGGCCGCTGGTCATCCACGAGCAGAACTCGGTCGGCGGGCTGACCAACCGGGTGCTCGCCTGTCTGGCCGACCGCGTGCTCACCGCCTTCCCCAAGGTGTTCACCCACGCGCACGACAAGCCGATCCCGTGCCGCACCGTCGACACCGAATGGGTGGGCAATCCAGTACGGAGCGATATTGCGGCGGTGCCAGCGGACGACCGCGCTGCACGGACCGGCCCGCTGCGCCTGCTGGTGGTGGGCGGCAGCCTCGGCGCCACCGCCTTGAATACGCTGGTGCCCCAGGCGCTTGCGCTACTTCCGGCCGGCAAGCGTCCGCAGGTGCTGCACCAGTCCGGCCGCCAGCATCTCGACAGCCTGCGCGCGAACTACGCGGCTGCCGGCATCGACGCCGAGGTGCGCGACTACATCGAGGACATGGCGGCCGCATATCAATCCTGCGACTTCGCCATCTGCCGGTCCGGCGCGATGACCGTGGCCGAACTCGCCTGTGCCGGCGTGCCCGCGGTGCTGGTGCCCTTCCCGTTCGCGGTGGACGACCACCAGACCGGCAACGCCGAATTCCTCTCCGATGCGGGCGCGGGCTGGCTGATGCAGCAGAAGGACCTGACTGCGGAGAAACTGGCGGCGCTGATCGGGGAACTCGATCGAGGCTCGCTTGCCGTGATGTCGGACAAGGCGCGCGCACTGGCGAAACCGGATGCAACCGAGCGGGTCGCCGACGTGTGCGAGGCGCTGGCTTCGCAGGGGTCAGGGGTCAGGGATCAGGGGTCAGGGAGAGCGGGATGACGACGATTCGTTTTTTATCGGGCGTTTTCGGGCGTGCAGGCGCGGTGCCCAAGCCGTCCCTTCCGGCGGGTGTCCCTGACCCCTCGCACCGGAGGCGCGAACCATGAAGCACGCCGTCAAGCAGATCCATTTTGTCGGCATCGGCGGCGTCGGCATGAGCGGCATTGCCGAGGTGCTGCTGAACCTCGGCTACGCAGTGTCGGGCTCGGACCTCGCCGACAACGCGGTGACGCAGCGGCTGGCGAAGCTGGGCGCGCGCATCCATCGCGGCCACGCGGCGGACAACATCGCCGGCGCCGACGCGGTGGTGACGTCGACCGCGGTTGCGGACGACAACCCCGAAGTGATCGCCGCGCGCGAGAAGAAGATTCCGATCGTGCCGCGCGCACTGATGCTCGCCGAGCTCATGCGGCTGAAGCAGGGCATTGGGGTCGCCGGCACCCACGGCAAGACGACCACGACCAGCCTCGTCGCCAGCATTCTCGGCGAAGCGGGCATGGACCCGACCTACGTCATCGGCGGCAAGCTCACTGCCGCGGGCACCAACGCACGCCTGGGCCAGGGCGACTTTCTGGTCGCCGAGGCCGACGAATCGGACGCCTCCTTCTTGTATCTGACGCCGGTGATCGCGATCGTCACCAACATCGACGCCGATCACATGGACACCTATGGCCACGACTTCGAACGGCTGAAAACCGCGTTCGTCGATTTCTGCCAGCGCCTGCCTTTCTACGGCATGGCGGTGCTGTGCCTCGACGATCCGCACGTGCGCGAAATCCTGCCGCGCATCACCAAGCCGATCACCACCTACGGTTTCGACGAGGCGGCCCAGGTGCGCGCGCTGAACCCGCGTTTCGAGGCCGGGCGCATGCATTTCACGGTGCGGCGCGAGGAGACGGCCGACCTCGACGTGGTGCTGAATCATCCCGGTCTGCACAACGTGCTGAACGCACTGGCCGCGATTGCGGTGGCGACCGAGGTGGGCGCGAGCGACGCCGCGATCGTCAAGGCGCTGGCCGAATTCCACGGCGTCGGACGGCGCTTCCAGCGCTACGGCGAGCAGGTCGCAAAGGACGGCGGCCGCTACTGCCTGGTCGACGACTACGGCCATCACCCGGTGGAAATGGCCGCCACGCTGGCGGCGGCGCGCGGGGCTTTTCCCGGCCGGCGCCTGGTGCTGGTGTTCCAGCCGCATCGCTACACCCGCACGCGCGACTGCTTCGAGGATTTCGTCAAAGTTCTGTCGGAAACCGACGCGCTGGTGCTGACCGAGGTCTATCCCGCCGGCGAAACGCCGATCGTCGCCGCCGACGGCCGTGCGCTGGCGCGCGCAGTGCGGGTGGCGGGCAGGGTCGAGCCGGTGTTCGTGGAAAACGTCGCCGACGTGCCGGCCACGGTGCGCGATCTGGCGCAGGCCGGCGACGTGGTGCTGGTCATGGGCGCCGGCAGCATCGGTCAGGTCGCACCGGCATTGGGAGACGCGCATGCGGCATAACTATCGCATGAGCGAGATCGACACGACGGGCGGCGCCGCCCTAAAGGACTCTGATCCGCTACATGTTGAAGCGCGTGGGGAATCGTATGCACCGGTGCTGCGCGGCCGTTTCCTCTACAACGAGCCGATGAAAAAACACGTTTCCTGGCGTGCCGGCGGCGCCGCCCAGCGCGTCTACGTCCCGGCCGATCTGGAAGACCTGATCTGGCTGGTGCGCTCGGTGCCGGCGCACGAGGACGTTCACATGATCGGGCTCGGCAGCAACCTGCTGGTGCGCGACGGCGGCGTGGCCGGCGTGGTGATCCTGCTGCACGGGGTGCTGAAGAAACTCGCACTCGAAAGCCGTACGCACGGCATGCCGCCGGCGCCCGAGGACATCGACAGCGCGCTGGTGTATGCCCAGGCCGGCGTCGCCTCGCCCAAGCTGGCGCGCTTTGCCGCCAACCACGATCTGGTCGGCGGCGAATTCTGGGCCGGCATCCCCGGCACGGTGGGTGGCGCGATCGCGATGAACGCCGGCTGCTACGGCAGCGAAACCTGGGACCGGCTGGTGCAGGTGCAGACGCTTGACCGCGACGGCCAGCTGAACGAACGCCTGCCGCACGAATACGTGATCGGCTACCGGCATGTGGCGCTCAGGCAGCCGAGCCAGGAGTGGTTCATCGGCGGCTGGTTCCGTCTGGAAAAAGGCGATGGCATGGCCTCGCGCGAGACGATCAAGGCGCTGCTGCAGAAACGCATCGACACCCAACCGCTGGGTCAGCCCAACGCCGGCTCGGTGTTCCGCAACCCGCCCGGCGACCATGCCGCGCGGCTTATCGAGGCCTGCGGACTCAAGGGCTTTCGCATCGGCGGCGCGCAGGTGTCGGAAAAGCATGCCAATTTCATCGTCAACATCGGCCAGGCCACGGCGACCGATATCGAACGCCTGATCGAGCATGTGGAAGAACACGTGGAGACCCGTACCAACGTGCGGCTGATCCGCGAAGTGCGCATTATTGGAGAGCGGCAGTGAACAAGTTTGGAAAAGTTGCGGTGATGCTGGGGGGCACCTCGGCCGAGCGCCCGGTGTCGCTCAACAGCGGCAATGCGGTACTGGCGGCGCTCACGCGGCAGGGCGTCGATGCGCATGCCTTCGATCCGGCCAACCGCAATCTCGGCGATCTCATCAGCGGCGAGTTCGATCGTGTGTTCATCGCGCTGCACGGCCGCTATGGCGAGGACGGCTGCATGCAGGGCGCGCTCGAACTGCTGAACCTGCCCTACACCGGCAGCGGCGTCATGGCCTCGGCGATCGGCATGGACAAGTGGCGCACCAAGCTGCTGTGGCGCGCCGCCGGGCTGCCGACTGCCGACTGGGACATCCTGGTTGCGGACAGCGATTTCGCCGCGATCGAAAAACGGCTTGGACTGCCGATTTTCGTCAAGCCGGCGCGCGAAGGCTCCAGCATCGGCATGAGCAAGGTCACTCAGCCGGGCACGTTGAAAGCGGCGTTCGATGTCGCGGTTGAGCACGATGCGCTGGTGCTGGCGGAAAAATTCATCGACGGCGCCGAGTTCACCGTCGGCATTCTCGGCAATCGCGCGCTGCCGCTGATTCGGCTGCAGCCCGCCAAGGAAAAGGCCTTCTACGACTTCGAGGCGAAGTACCTGCGCGACGACACCCAATACCACTGCCCGGCGGGCCTTGCGGACGCGCAGGAAATGGCGCTGCGCCAGCTGGCGCTCGATGCCTTCCGTCTGGTCGAAGGCCGTGGCTGGGGCCGGGTCGACCTGATGCTGGACAGCCTCGGCAATCCCTACCTGCTGGAAGTGAACACCTCGCCGGGCATGACCGACCATAGCCTGGTGCCGATGGCCGCGCGCGTCGCCGGCCTGAGTTTCGATCAATTGTGCATCGCCATTCTGGAGCAGACCCTGTGACGGTGAGCGCCCACGAAGTCGCTGCCCACCCGCTGAGCCAGGTCGCCCGTGTGCTGACCTGGGGATCGCTCGCGCTGCTGGCCTACGGCATCTCGAGCTGGGTGATGGCGCAGCCGTGGTTCGCGCTGCGCGCGATCGAGGTGGAAACGCCGATGGCGCACGTCACCGAGGCGCAGATCCGGCTGGTGGCCGAGCGCCAGGTGCGCGGCACCTTCTTCACGGTCGATCTCGAGCGCGTGCGCAGCAGTCTGGAAAAGCTGCCCTGGGTGCGCGAGGCGCGGGTCGAACGCCGCTGGCCCGACACGCTGGTGGTGTCGCTGACCGAACATGTGCCGCTGGCGCGCTGGAACAGCGATGCGCTGGTGAGCGAGGCGGGCACGGTGTTCGTCGCCGCGGTGGCAGATCGCCTGCCGCGCCTGTCCGGACCCGAGGACAGTGCGGATGAAATGGTGGCCGCCTATCGGCGTCACCAGCAAGCGCTCGCGCCGCTGGGCATGGCGATCGAGGAGCTGCGGCTGTCGCCGCGCCGTGCCTGGCGCATCCGTCTCGACACCGGCATGACGATCGCGCTTGGCCGCGAGCAGACCGACGCCCGCCTGGCAGGTTTCGCCGCGCTGTATCCGCGCCTGTTCGGCGCGCAGCAGCGCGAGGATGGGCAGATCGTCGTCGCCATTGCGCCCGTCACGGTCGATCTGCGCTACTCCGATGGTTTCGCCGTGCGCATGCCGGATGGCGTGTCCCCTTTCAAACCGAGCAAAACATGAGTGCCACGCAACATGAGTAAGCCCAGAGATCCCAAGAACCTTGTTGTCGGCCTCGACATCGGCACCTCCAAGATTGTCTGCATCGTTGCGGAAATCAACGACGAAGGCGTACTTGAAGTCATCGGTATGGGAACGAACCCGTCGCGCGGCCTGCGCCGCGGCGTGGTGGTCAACATCGAAGCCACCGTCAACGCCATCCAGCGCGCACTGGAAGAAGCCGAGCTGATGGCCGACTGCAAGATCCGCGAGGTCTACACGGGCATCGCCGGCAGCCACATCAAAAGCTTCAACTCGCACGGCATGTACGCCATCAAGGACAAGGAAATCAGCCAGATGGACGTCGACCGCGTGGTGGAAACCGCGCGCGCGGTCAACATCCCGACCGACCAGCAGATCCTGCACACCATTCCGCAGGAGTTCATCGTCGACGGCCAGGAAGACGTGCGCGATCCGCTTGGCATGAGCGCGATGCGCCTCGAAGTGAAGGTGCACATCGTCACCGGCGCAGTCTCGGCCGCGCAGAACATCATCAAGTGCGTGCGCCGCTGCGGGCTCGAGGTCGGCGACCTGGTACTGCAACCGCTGGCCTCGGCGATGGCGGTGCTGACCGAGGACGAAAAGGAACTCGGCGTGTGTCTGGTCGACATCGGCGGCGGCACCACCGACATCGCCGTGTTCACCAACGGCGCGATCCGCCACACCGCGGTGATCCCGGTGGCGGGCGACCAGGTCAACAACGACATCGCGGTGGCGCTGCGCACCCCGCCGAAGGAAGCCGAGGACATCAAGATCCAGTTCGGCTGCGCGCTGCGCCAGCTGGCCGACGCGCGCGACATGATCGAGGTGCCCGGCATCGGCGACCGGCCGCCGCGCACGCTTTCAAGGCAGACGCTGGCCGAGTTCATCGAGCCGCGGATGGAGGAACTGTATTCGCTGGTGCAGGCCGAGCTGCGGCGTAGCGGCTTCGAGGAGCTGCTGTCGTCCGGCATCGTCATCACCGGCGGCTCGGCCGGCATGCAGGGGATGGTCGAGCTGGGGGAGGAGGTCTTCCACATGCCGGTGCGCATGGGTTGGCCGCGCTATGCGGGCGGGTTGTCGGATGTGATGCACAACCCGCGTTACGCCACCTGCATGGGGCTGCTGCTGGCCGGGATGGAGGCGCGCGGACGCGACGCGCCCAAGCTGTCCGGCAACAGCCTGAAGGACATTCTTGAGCGCATGAAGAGCTGGTTCAAGGGGAATTTCTGACACGGCGATGCCCGTGATCGGGCAAGCGGCGTCGAAACGGAATTTGGCGGTTGTGCCCGGTGCGTCAAGCGCATCGAGGCAAACACACCAAAGGATTTTTGAAAGTGGTTTTTGTTTTGAGTAAAAGAGGAGAGCACGATGTTTGAATTGATGGATGTGGACACTCAGGATGCAGTGATCAAGGTGATCGGTGTGGGCGGCTGTGGCGGCAACGCAGTCGATCACATGATCGATTCGGGTTTGACTGGCGTGGAGTTCATCGCCATCAATACCGATGCGCAGGCGCTCAAGCGCAACCAGGCGAAGCTGCAGCTGCAGCTCGGCAACGGCGTGACCAAGGGCCTGGGCGCCGGCGCCAACCCGGATGTCGGCCGCGAAGCCGCGCTGGAAGACCGCGAACGCATCGCCGAGATGATCGATGGCGCCGACATGCTGTTCATCACCGCCGGCATGGGCGGCGGCACCGGCACCGGCGCCGCTCCGGTGGTGGCCGAAGTCGCCAAGGAACTTGGCATCCTGACCGTGGCCGTGGTCACCAAGCCCTTCCTGTTCGAAGGCAAGCGGGTGCGCGCCGCCAACGCCGGCATCGAGGCGCTCTCCCGTCATGTCGATTCGCTGATCATTATCCCCAACGAGAAGCTGATGCAGGTGCTGGGCGACGACGTCTCGATGCTCGACGCCTTCAAGGCGGCCAACAACGTGCTGCACGGCGCGGTCGGCGGCATCGCCGAAGTCATCAACTGTCCGGGCCTCGTCAACGTCGACTTCGCCGACGTGCGCACCGTGATGAGCGAAATGGGCATGG
>JAKACL010000144.1 GCA_021821425.1 Pseudomonadota bacterium | reverse complement strand
CGAGCTTCATCCGTTTCGGTTCCTGGATCGGCGGCGACCGCGACGGCAACCCCTTCGTCACGCCGGAAGTGACCGAATGGACCGTGCATACCCAGACCGAACTGGTCCTGCAGGAGTACATCAAGCGCCTGGAGACCCTGCGCCTCACGCTCACACACAGTCTCAGGTGGTGCAAGCTGCCGCCGCTGTTCGCCGCCAAGCTGGCGCTGGACGAGACCCGCTTCGGCGGCAAGGTGTTCACCGGCACCGCTGCGCAGCAGTTCCTGCGCGAGCCATACAGACGCCGCGTGGCCTTGATGATGGCGCGCCTGCAGGCCAACCTCGATCATGTGCGCGGCCGCCTCAAAGGCCAAGAAAAGCGGGATCTTCCATTGCTGGCTTATCCGGATGCGCGCAGCTTCCTGGAGGATCTGTATCTCATTCGCGAGGCGCTCCTCAGCCATGGCGACCGCGCCATCGCCGAAGGACGGCTGCAGGATCTGATTCGACTGGTGGAAAGCTTCGGCTTCCACCTGCTGCAACTCGATATTCGCCAGGAATCGACCGTGCACACCATGACGGTTAACGAAATCCTGCGCCAGCTCGACCCCGATTTCGACTACCTGAAGGCGGACGAGGACGCCCGCATGCAGGAGTTGGGCAAGTGGATTTCGCGCCAGGGCGATCTATATGTGAGCGACCTGGTGCTGTCGGACGACGCGCGCAAGACGCTGGACGTATTCCGCCGCGTGGCGCGGCTGCGCAGGGAGGTCGGCCCCGAGTCCTTCGGCGCCTATGTCATTTCCATGACCCATTCCGCTTCGCACGTGATGGAAGTCATGTTCCTGGGCCGCATCGCCGGCCTGGCCGGATTCAACGGCAAGGACTGGAACTGCCAGTTGCTGGTGGCGCCCCTGTTCGAAACGGTGGAGGACCTCAAGCACAGCGAAGGCGTGCTGGAAACCCTGTTCTCCAACCCGGTGTACCGCGCGCTGCTCAAGGCCTCGGGCGATACTCAGGAAGTCATGCTGGGATACTCGGACTCCTGCAAGGACGGCGGCATCCTCGCCTCGCAGTGGAACCTGTATCGCGCGCAGCTTTCCATCATCGGCATCGCGCACAGCCACGGCATCGAATGCCGCCTGTTCCACGGACGCGGCGGCACCGTTGGGCGCGGCGGCGGCCCCACCCACGAGGCGATCATTTCCCAGCCGCCGGGCACCGTGGCCGGCCAGATCAAGTTCACCGAGCAGGGCGAGATGCTGTACTACCGCTACAGCAATCCCGAGACCGCTGCCTATGAGATCGGCATGGGCGCCACCGGCCTCATCAAGGCGAGTTGCGGCCTCCTGGGTGCGCCGCGCCAGACCGACATCCGTTATCCGGAAATGATGGCCAAACTGGCCGAGGCGGGCGAGGCGGCCTACCGCAAGCTGACCACGGCCACGCCGGGTTTCCTGGATTATTTCTACGAAGCCACGCCGGTGCGGGAAATCGGCATGATGAACATCGGCTCGCGGCCATCGCACCGCAAGAAGTCGGACCGCTCGATGAGTTCGGTGCGCGCCATTCCCTGGGTGTTCGGCTGGGCGCAGTCGCGCCATACCCTGCCGGCCTGGTACGGCATCGGCTCGGCCATCGATGCGCTGTGCAGCGACAATCCGCAAAATCTGCAGCTTTTGCAGGAGATGTACCGCGACTGGCCCTTCTTCCGCGCGCTGTTCTCCAACGTGCAGATGGCGCTGACCAAGGCGGACATGGAAATCGCCGCCGAATATGCCGAGCTGGCCGAGTCCGATGTGGCCAAATCCGTGTACCGGATCATTGCCAGCGAGTTCGCCGCCACCTACGCCGGCGTGCTGCAGGTGGCGGGGCTGCATAGCCCGCTGGAAGAAAGCCCGGCGCTGGCCTTGTCGCTGTCGCGCCGCAAGCCTTATCTCGATCCGCTCAGCCATATCCAGGTGCGCCTGATCCGGCGCGCCCGTGGCGAAGCGGACGAGAAGGAGCAGGAGAAGTGGCTCGTGCCCATGATGCGCTCGATCAATGCCATCGCATCCGGCATGCGCAATACGGGCTGATTGCGCCGTAAAGCGCTTCCTGGTCGAACGCTTCGGAATAAGTGGAGTCGAATGCCGATGGAAGAAGCTCAGAAACCACAGCAGGTAGCCAGAAAATGGTTCCTGCTTTCGCTCATCGCCAATATTCTTCTGCTGGTGCTGGCGGGCGGCGCGATTCTGTTCGCCTTCATGCTGAGCTACAACCTGCAGGATGCGAAGATCCAGCTTGCCAAGGAAAAAGAAGACAAGCAGCGGGTGGAGTCCTATCTGGCAGAGAGCCGCGCCCGTGCCGCCGAGGTCGAACGCGAAATCCGCCGCCTGAGCCAGGCGCTCAATGCCAAGGACCCGGCCCAGGCAGAATCAGGCAAGCCCGAGTTGCCGGTGATGATCGGCTTTCGCAAATCCTATCTGGGCATCGGCCTGGTGGCCGTCATCGAGAACACTTCCACCCACTACCTGACCCTGGTGATGACTGCGCGCAACCCCACGCTCTCCACCGTCAGGCGATTCCAGATCGAGATCGCGCCCGGCGACGACCTGGCTTTCGGACACAACGACGGCTGGAAATTCACTTCGGGCGACGAACTCAGCCTGTATCACGACAATTACAAGGCGCTCAGGCTCATCGTGCCTTGAGAAGTGCGTGGCCCAGGTAAAATAGCATCATTCAAACAGCCTTAACCGGAGTAACACCATGAGCGAATACGGATTCGAAACCAAGATCAGCGGCCCCTTCGACGCGGCCGTGGAAAAAGTCACCGCGGCTCTCAAGACTGAGGGTTTCGGTGTGCTGACCGACATCGACGTGCAGGCCACCATGAAGGCCAAGCTCAACGTCGATGGCCGCCCCTACCGCATTCTCGGCGCCTGCAACCCGCCGCTGGCGCACCAGGCCATCAGCGCCGAGCCCGATGTCGGCATGCTGCTGCCCTGCAACGTGGTGGTGCGCGAGGAAGCCGACGGCAGCATCACCGTATCCTTCCTGGACCCCGGCATCATGGTCAAGCTGGTGAGCAATACTGCCGTGCACGGCGTCGCCACGGAAGCGCGCGCGCGGCTGATGCGGGTCAAGGACAGTTTGGCCGGCTGAAGCGAAGACATGCAATAAAAAAGCCCGCATCTGCGGGCTTTTTTATTGCATGGAAAACAGCTTATTTGCAGTCGACGCATCCTTCTTCGCGCTTGGGGCAATCTGCCGGACGTTCGGAGGGGAGGAGGGGGCAGCGGTTGATTTCGTCCGCGCTGCGCTGGAAGTAGCAGGTGAGCGCCGATGAGCCGATGCCCATCAGCCAGAACAGGAAGAAGCCGACGGTGTAGGCTGAGATCCGGCTGGCGAACACCGGTTCTTCCTGATACAGGAATTGCGAGGGGTCGAACAGCACGAAGAACAATACATCGGCCAGCCCGGCGATAAGAAACGACGGCCAGAGTACGGTGATCAGGCGCTTCAGCATCTTTCCTCCTCCCCCTCCAGGGCAATGTTCGTCGAGACTGCTTATTCGTCGCGATCCATTTTGCGCCTGAACCAGACGGAAAACCAGATGCCCATGCCGATGATGAAGAGAATGGTGAACAGGCTGAGCAGGCCGATGTCGGTGCTGAACAGTTCTTTCAGGACTATATCCATGATGGTCTCCCTCGGGTTGTGAAAACGTTAGTTGTCTATAGTTGCGGGTCCAATGTCACGGCTTTGCCGGTAACCCAGACTCCGGTCAGGCGCCATTCTCCGACTTCCGGCGTAAGCTGGACTCTGTAATGGGCGCCGGTGAGCTGCGGAAGCTGCCCCGTGTAGGCGGCGCCATCCCAGTTCAGCGGGACCTCATGGTCGTCGCCGATGCGGGTCGGGTGCATGATCTTCAGCGTGAGCTGCCCGGGCGGGGCGGGCATGCGGCCCTCCAGTTGCATCTGCAGGTTCGATCCCTGGGGCAGCATCTGGGCGCGGATGCCCAGCGCCTGCGCCTGGCGGTCGCGCGCCTTGGTCTGGTTGATGGCCTTGCCCTGCTTGTAATAGTCGTCGACCACCAGGCCGTCGTTGGAGGCGATTGCGAACCAGACCGTGAATCCGCCGGCGACGACGGCAGTCAGCGGCATGATGGCCAAAAGCCAGGGCCACGGTTCCTTGAACCAGGGCCTGGAAGTATGCGCATGCGTGTTCATGCTTATCTCCTGAGGAAACTGGATTTGACCTCGCGCACCAGCTCGGGATCGTCTTCAGACTGGACGCGAATCATGATCGTAGTGGACGGCCCCTTGAGCTCGTCGGGCTCGACCTCAAGGCGAATGGGAATCTGCGCGGTGTCCTGCGCCCCGACCTGAAGCAGCTTGTCATCCACCGTCACGTGAATGTCTTCAGCGCCGCTGGCGCTGAGCTTGTAGCGATGCGGGCGGTTTTCCATGTTGAGGATCTGCAGGGTGTAGAGGTTTTCCAGCCGGCCTTCGTCGTTGGTGCGCGATAGGGTTAGGCGGTCGCGGATGACTTCGACCCGCAGCGGCACGCGATTGGCGAGGGTCACCAGGAAGGCGCCGATGATGACCAGCAGGATGGCGCTGTACACCAGTACGCGCGGACGGAATACATGCGAGAGGATGCCGGTGTCGGGATATTTTCCCTTGAGCGCGTTCTCCGTGGTGTAGCGGATGAGCCCCTTGGGGTAACCCATTTTTTCCATGACCTGGTCGCAGCCGTCGATGCAGGCGGCGCAGCCGATGCACTCATACTGTAAGCCCTTGCGGATGTCGATGCCGACCGGACAGACCTGCACGCAGATATTGCAGTCCACGCAGGTGCCCAGCCCCTGTGCCTTGTAGTCGGCTTTCTTGCTGCGCGGGCCGCGCGGCTCGCCCATGCTCGGGTCATAGCTGATGATGAGCGTGTCCGGGTCGAACATCACGCTCTGGAAGCGTGCGTACGGGCACATGTACTTGCACACCTGCTCGCGCATGAAGCCGGCATTGCCCCAGGTGGCGAAGGCGTAGAAGAAGATCCAGAAGGTTTCCCAGCCGCCGGTATTGAAAGCGATCAGCTCGCGCCACAGCGTGGTGATGGGCGTGAAGTAGCCGACGAAGGTGAAGCCGGTCCAGAATGCGAGCAGGAACCATAGAACGTGCTTGAGGCCGCGCTTGCGCAGTTTCTCGAGGTTCCAGGGCAGGGTGTCGAGCTTCTTGCGTGTAAGGTGGTTGCCTTCGACCCATTCCTCGATCCACATGAAGATTTCCGTGTACACGGTTTGCGGGCAGGCGAAACCGCACCACAGGCGGCCGGCCACGGCCGTGAACAGGAACAGGGAAAGCGCGGAAATGACCAGCAGGCCGGTGAGCCAGATGAAATCCTGCGGCCACAGGGTGAGGCCGAAGATGTAGAACTTGCGCGCGGCCAGGTCGAACAGCACGGCCTGGTGGCCGTCCCATCTCAGCCAGGGCAGTCCGTAGTAAACCAGCTGGGTGAGCAACACCAGCGCCACGCGCCAGTTTGCGAACCAGCCATGCACGGCGCGCGGCTGGATTTTCTGGCGAACCGCATAGAGCGATTCCTCCATTTCGCTGCGTACATCGGGGGGGCTGGAGTGGGTGTTGCCGGATTCCATATTCGCTAGCGTTGTAGGGGCTTTCGTATCGTAACGCGACGATACGGAAGACACCACCACACATGCCCGCCCCTTGGGGGCGGGCTGCGGTTCTTGCTTACTGCGCTGCGGGTGCTGCTTCCGCGGCAGGGGTTTCCTCGGTTGCGGGCGCTGCGGCTTCAGCTGCAGGTTCAGGCGCCGGCGCCGGCATGGCTACGCCGCCGCCAAGCCCCCAGACATAGGCAGCCAGGAGGTGCACCTTGGCATCGCCGAGAGCTTGCAGTTGCGCGGGCATGTTGCCGGCACGGCCCTTGTTGATGGCTTCCATGATGGCGCCTTCGGAACCGCCGTACAGCCAGACCTTGTCGGTCAGGTTGGGCGCGCCCATGGCGGCCATGCCGGTGCCGTCGGGCATGTGGCAAGCGGCGCAGTTGGCCTCGAACAGCGGCTTGCCCGCTGCCGCCTGGCCGGCGTCATGGTTCGCGCCGGAAAGCGAGAGCACGTAGTTCGCAACCTGCTTGGTGCCGTCCGGACCCAAGGCTGCGCCCAGGGCAGGCATCACGCCCATGCGGCCATTGGCGATGCTGGCCTTGATGGTTTCGGCGTCGCCGCCATACAGCCAGTCCTTGTCGGTCAGGTTGGGGAAGCCGGTGGCGCCGGCGGCGTCGGAGCCGTGGCACTGCGCGCAGTAGGTCAGGAACAGGCGCTGGCCCATGTCGCGCGCTTCCGCGCTGGCTGCCACTTGCTCGATGGGCTGGCCCATGAACTGGTTGAAGATCGGATCGTACTTGGCCTTGGCCGTTTCGATTTCCTTGTCATACTCGCCAAACGAAGTCCAGTTGAGCACGCCCTTGAAACTGCCGAGGCCGGGGTAGAGCACCAGGTACACGGCGCTGAAGATCAGCGTGATCCAGAACAGGTTGACCCACCAGCTGGGCAGCGGGTTGTTCAGTTCCACCAGATCGCCGTCCCACTTGTGCGCCATCTCCTCGGCCTTTTCGCCGGGGGCGAGGCGCCGGGTCCGTTGCGACAACAGGAACAGTGCCACGCCGACCAGGCTGACCACGGTCAGGACGATGATGTACCAACTCCAAAAGGGGGTGTCGAATTCTTGCATGATTATTTGTCTCCAATTGGGAGGTCGTCGGCTTCCTCGAAGGGAATCCGCGCGTCTTCTTCAAACCGTGCCTTGCGGCTGCCGCCGTAGGCCCACCATACGATGCCGAGGAAGGTGATGAAGAACACCACCGTTACCACGCTGCCGATGAGATTGTTCGTATCCATCGTTCACCTCACTTCATCGCGCGGCCGAGGCTTTGCAGGTAGGCGATCATGGCGTCCATCTCGGTTTTGCCTTCCAGTTCGCCGGGTGCGCTGTTGATTTCCTCGTCGCTGTAGGGGTGGCCGAGCGCCTTGAGCGCGCGCATCTTGGCCTGGATGTCGGCGGTGTTGAGCTGGTTTTCCTGCAGCCAGGGATAGGCCGGCATGTTGGACTCGGGCACCACGTCGCGCGGGTTCAAGAGGTGCACGCGGTGCCAGTCGTCGGAGTAGCGGCCGGACAGGCGGATCAGGTCCGGACCGGTGCGCTTGGAGCCCCACAGGAAGGGGCGGTCGTAGACGTATTCACCGGCCACGGAGTAGTGCCCGTAGCGCTCGGTCTCGGCGCGGAACGGACGCACCATCTGCGAGTGGCAGCCGACGCAGCCTTCGCGGATGTAGAGATCGCGGCCCGAAAGTTCCAGCGCGCTGTAGGGCTTCAAGCCCTCGACCGGTTCGGTGACGTAGCGCTGGAAGTACAGCGGAACGATCTGGACCAGGCCGCCGATGCTCACGATGAGGATGGTGAGAATGATGAGCCAGCCGGTGTTCTTTTCGATGGTCTGATGTGAGAAAGCCATTTCTTGTTCTCC
>JAKACL010000143.1 GCA_021821425.1 Pseudomonadota bacterium | reverse complement strand
ACTGCTGATCGTCGGTCTCGCGCCCGGCATGCACGGCGCCAACCGCAGCGGGCGCCCCTTCACTGGCGACTATGCCGGCGTGCTCCTGTACGAAACCCTGCACAAATTCGGCTACGCCAGCGCGCCGGAATCCGTTTCGGTCGACGATGGCCTCACCCTCACCGGCTGCCGCATTACCAACGCGGTCAAATGCCTGCCGCCCGCCAACAAGCCGGAGCCGGGCGAGATTCGCGAATGCAACCGGTTTCTTGCGGCCGAGCTGGCCGCGCTGCCCGAACACGCCAGCATCCTGGCGCTGGGCCGGATCGCGCATCAGGCCGTGCTGCGCGCGCAGGGCCTCAAGCTCAAGGACTACCCCTTCGCCCACGCCAGCGACTACCGCCTGCCCGACGGCCGACGGCTGGTCAGCAGCTACCACTGCTCCCGCTACAATACCCAGACGCGCCGCCTCACCCCGGAGATGTTCGCGGCCGTGTTCACCCGTATTCAAAGCGAGAACTGACCATGCCCGTCGTCACCATCAAGCTCGCCGGCACGCTGACCCGCGAGCAGAAGCAGAAAGTCGCCGAGGAAATCACCGCCACGCTGGAGCGCCACGCCGGCAAGCCGGCGTCGTATACGTACATCGCGTTCGAGGAACTGCCGGACGAGAACTGGGCGATCGCGGGGAAGCTGCTCGACGAAGACTGAGCCTTGAGCGTCGACAAGGAATTCCTCGCCTCGCTGCCCACCCGCCCCGGCGTCTATCGCATGATCGACGCGGCCGGCGCGGTGCTCTATGTCGGCAAGGCAAAAGACCTGAAGAAGCGCGTCTGCAGCTATTTCCAGAAGACCGACCAGAGCCCGCGCATCCGGCTGATGCTGAAAAGCGTCGACCACATCGACACCACGGTAACGCGCACCGAAGCCGAGGCGCTGCTGCTGGAAAACAACCTGATCAAGGGACTGAAGCCGCGCTTCAACATCCTGTTCCGCGACGACAAGTCCTATCCCTACCTGCTGCTGACCGGGCACCGCTTCCCGCGCCTGGCCTACTTCCGCGGCACGCCGAAAAAACGCGACCAGGCCTTCGGCCCCTACCCCAATGCCTACGCGGTGCGCGAAAGCATGCAGCTCTTGCAGAAGGTGTTCCAGCTGCGCACCTGCGAAGACAGCGTGTTTGCCAATCGCTCGCGCCCCTGTCTGCTGCACCAGATCAAGCGCTGCACCGCGCCCTGCGTCCAGCGCATCGATGCGGACGCCTACGCGCGCGACATCGATGGTGCCGCGCAGTTGCTCAAGGGGGAAGCCACCGCGCTGACCGAGAAAATCACCGCGCAGATGAACGCCGCCGCGGTCGCGCTCGATTTCGAGACGGCGGCGCTGCTGCGCGACCGCCTGCGCATGCTGGCGACGGTGCGCGAAAAACAGTTCGTCGACACCACCGGCAGCGAGGCCGACGCCGACGTGGTCGCGGTGGCCGAAGTCGCGGGCGTGATCGCGGTCAACCAGACCATGATTCGCGGCGGCCGCCATCTCGGCGACCGCAGCTTCTTCCCGCAACATGGCGAAGGGGCGACGCCGGCCGAGGCGCTCGATGCTTTCATCGCCCAGCATTATCTCGACCACCCGATCCCGGCGCGCATCCTGGTCAACGAACCCATTGAGACCGATGCACTGGAAACGCTGCTCTCGCAGCAGGCCGGCAAGAAGGTCGTCCTCCAGCATCGCGTCACCGGCGAGCGCCGTGTCTGGCTCACCATGGCACAGGCCAATGCCCGCCTGTCGGCCGAGCGCCGCAGCGCCGACCGCGCCAACCAGTCGCAGCGGTTGGCGGCCCTCGCCGACACGCTCGACCTGCCGGGACTCAAGCGCATCGAATGCTTCGATATTTCGCACACCATGGGCGAAGCGACCGTCGCCTCCTGCGTGGTGTACGAAGGCGACGACCTGAAGAAATCCGACTACCGGCGCTACAACATCGCCGGCATCACGCCGGGCGACGACTATGCGGCTATGCGTGCCGCGCTCACCAAGCGCTTCCACAGGAGCATCGAGGAAAACGGCGTCTTGCCCGACCTGCTCTTGATCGACGGCGGCAAAGGGCAGATATCGAGCGCGGTCGAGGCGATGAACGAACTGGGGCTCGGCGAGGTCCTGCTGCTCGGCGTCGCCAAGGGCGAGGCGCGCAAGCCCGGGCTGGAAACGCTGATCTTTGCCGACGGCCGCGAGCTCAGGCTCGCCAAGGACCACCCTGGCTTTCATCTGATCCAGCAGGTGCGCGACGAGGCGCACCGCTTTGCCATCACCGGCCACCGCGCCAAACGCGGCAAGGCGCGCATGCAGTCGACGCTGGAAGACATCGCCGGCATCGGACCCAAGCGGCGCAAACAGCTGCTCGAACACTTCGGCGGCCTGCAGGGCGTGCGCGACGCAGGCGTCGACGCGCTTGCCTCGGTCAACGGTATCAGCCGAGAATTGGCGGAAACCATTTACCATGCGCTGCATTAACCGGGAAACCTCAATTGACCGCTCAAACCCTTATGAAATGCTGCATGAATGTTGACGTGTCAGCGTTCGATCCGGCTCGCGAGACAAATGGGTGCCGCTACACACCCGTCCAACCGAGGTTCCCCGAATAAATGCCTCTAAACCTCCCCAACCTGCTGACCTGGTTGCGCATCCTGTTCATCCCGCTGATGGCAGGCGTGTTCTATCTGCCCGACGGCTGGGTGACGCCGCAGCATGCCAACCTGCTCGCTGCGGCATTTTTCGGCGTGGCGGCGCTGACCGACTGGCTCGACGGTTATCTGGCGCGCGCGCTCGGCCAGACCTCGGCCTTCGGCGCTTTCCTCGACCCGGTGGCCGACAAGCTGATGGTCGCCGCCGCGCTGATCGTGCTGATCGACCTCGGCCGCGTGGCGCCGCTGGTCGGTCTGATCATCATTGGCCGCGAAATCACCATTTCGGCGCTGCGCGAGTGGATGGCCAAGGCCGGCAAATCCGCCAGCGTCGCGGTGTCCTTCGTCGGCAAGCTGAAAACCACGGGGCAGATGGTTGCCATCGTGTTGCTGCTGTATTTCCAACCTGTTGCCGGCCTGCCCATCGCGACCCTCGGCACGGTTCTGATCTGGGTGGCCGCGCTGCTCACCCTGGTGTCGATGGCGTATTACCTGGTGATGGCTGCGCGCGCCTTGCGAAAAACACCCTGAATTCCACCCGGGGGTGTTGACAGAAAAAGACGGAATCACCATAATGCGCAGCCTTCAACGCGGGAATAGCTCAGCTGGTAGAGCGCAACCTTGCCAAGGTTGAGGTCGGGAGTTCGAACCTCCTTTCCCGCTCCAGCATTCCGGGGAAAACAGAAGGGCTCAGTCCGGACGTTTTCCCCTTTTCGTTTACAGTGGTTTACCGCATTGGCGCGATAGCAAAGCGGTTATGCACCGGATTGCAAATCCGTGTAGGTCGGTTCGACTCCGGCTCGCGCCTCCAGATTCTGGCCGTCCGCTTTGCCCGGATGGTGAAATTGGTAGACACAAGGGACTTAAAATCCCTCGCCAGCGATGGCGTACCGGTTCGATTCCGGTTCCGGGCACCATCATTCCCTTTCAGTCTGCCGGCGCGAATGGTATAATTCGGCCGCTTTATTACGTTTAAATGGGCAATTCGCCCATTTTTTATTTGTGCGACGCCTGCCGCGATAATGGATTTGCAATGATGGATTTGCCCGCGCGCCTGGAACCTGTTCTTGCCGGTCTCGGTTACGAGCTGGTGATGCTGGAACGCGCCGGTCGCGGATTGATGCGAATTTACATCGACAAGCCGGAAGGCATCACAATTGACGACTGCGTGGCTGTGAGCAACCACCTGACCCATCTGTTCACGGTCGAGAACATCGACTATGACCGGCTGGAGGTGTCCTCGCCCGGCATCGACCGTCCGCTGGTCAAGCCGCAGGATTATGTGCGCTTCGCCGGCGAGCAGGTGGCGCTGAAGCTGCGCGTGCCGATGGACAACCGGCGGCGCCTCAGCGGTCAGCTGGTGGGCCTGGAAAACGATGCAGTGAAGCTGATTGTTGATGGCACGGAAGTGTCGGTTGATTTGAGAAATGTGGACACTGCCCGCCTGAAACCCCTGGTTTAGGCGAGGCTGGAGGAAATGATGAGCCGTGAATTGTTGATGCTGGCCGACGCGCTGGCACGCGAAAAGAACGTGGACAAGGACGTGGTGTTCGAAGCGCTGGAGCAGGCGCTCGCCTCCGCCACCAAGAAGCGCTTCAAGGAAGAGTCCGACGTGCGCGTGTCGATCGACCGCGAAACCGGCGAATACGAATCCTTCCGCCGCTGGCAGGTGGTGTCCGAAGCCGACCTGGAATCCGAGGGTTACCAGATCCTGCTGATCGACGCCCAGGACAAGCATCCCGACATCGAAATCGGCGACTACATCGAAGAGCCGCTGGAGAACGTCGAGTTCGGCCGCATCGGTGCGCAGGCCGCCAAGCAGGTCATCCTGCAAAAGATCCGCGACGCCGAGCGCGAGCAGATCATTCAGGACTTCCTCTCCCGCAAGGAGCACCTCGTCAACGGCGTCGTCAAGCGCATCGACCGCGGCAACGCGATCATCGAATCCGGCCGCGTCGAGGGCTTCCTGCACCGCGACCAGATGATTCCGCGCGAGAACCTGCGCGTCGGCGACCGCGTCCGCGCCTACCTGCTGCGCATCGACCGCGGCGCCCGCGGCCCCCAGGTGGTGCTGTCGCGCACCGCGCCCGAATTCATCATGAAGCTGTTCGAACTGGAAGTACCCGAGATCGAGGAAGGCCTGCTGGAAATCAAGGCCGCCGCTCGCGATCCCGGCCTCAGGGCCAAGATCGCCGTCGTCTCGCACGACCCGCGCATCGACCCGATCGGCACCTGCATCGGCCTCAGGGGCTCGCGCGTCACCTCGGTGACCAACGAACTCGCCGGCGAGCGCGTCGACATCATCCACTGGTCGGACGATCCTGCGCAGTACGTCATCAATGCGCTGGCGCCGGCCGAAGTCAGCTCCATCGTCGTCGACGAGGACAAGCACAGCATGGACGTGGTGGTCGACGAGGAACAGCTGGCGATGGCGATCGGCCGCGGCGGCCAGAACGTGCGCCTGGCGTCCGAGCTGACCGGCTGGGAACTCAATATCATGTCGCGCGAAGCGGCAGAAGAAAAACAGTCGACCGAAAGCGGCAAGACGCTCGCGCTCTTCATCGAGAAGCTCGATGTGGACGAAGAAGTCGCCCAGATTCTGGTCGACGAAGGCTTCTCCACGCTGGAAGAAGTCGCCTACGTCCCGCTGAACGAAATGCTCGAGATCGAAGCCTTCGACGAGGACCTGGTCAACGAACTGCGCAACCGCGCCCGCAATGCCCTATTGACTGCGGCCATCGTCGGCGAGGAGCGGGTCGAGGCCTCGGCCGGCGACCTGCTGTCGCTCGAAGGCATGGACGCAGAAACCGCACGCACGCTTGCCAGCAAAGGCATCCATACCACCGAGGATCTGGCGGAACTGGCAGTCGATGAGCTGACTGAAATGTCCGCCATGGATGCCGAACGCGCCAAACAATTGATCATGGCCGCACGCGCGCCCTGGTTCGCCCAAGGCTAAGAGGACTGCATGAACGTTGAACAATTCGCCCAGGAACTGAAACTGCCGCCCCAGCTGTTGCTTGAACAGCTGAAGGCGGCGGGCGTCAGCAAGAACGATGTCGTCGACCCTGTCACAGAAGCGGACAAGGCGCATTTGCTCGACTATCTGCGCAAAATGCACGGCGGCGGTGGCGAGACCGGCAAGACCAAGATCACCATCACCCGCAAGCAGACCGGCGAAATCCGCAAGACGGACAGCACCGGCAAATCGCGCACCATCCAGGTCGAAGTGCGCAAGTCGCGCACCTACGTCAAGCGCGATCCCGCTGCGCTGACGGCTGAAGCCCAGCCTGTCGCGGAGCCCGCGCCGGACGTCCAGGTCGCCCCGCAGGTCGAGGCCGTCGTCCTGCCCGTCGTCGACGTCGAGCCTGCGCAGGCCCCCGTCGTCGAACCCGTGCCGACCGCCGAGCCCGAAGCGGCGCCGGCCGCAAAGAAAGCGCCTGCCAAGAAGGCCAAGCCCGCCGAAGCGCCCGTGCCCGAAGCCGCCGTCGAAGTCGAGGCTGCACCCACCGAGGCGGCGGCAGAAGACGCGCCGGCCGCGAAAAAAACCACCCGCATCAAAAAAGCATCCATCCTGAACGAGGCCGAAGTCAAGGCGCGCGAAGAGGAGGCTCGCCGCCACACGGCGCTGCAGGAGCGCCAGGCTGCCGATGCCAGGGCCCGCGCGGAACGCGAGACCCTGCGCAAGCAGGCTGAAGCCGCACGCGAGGCCGCCAAGCTGGCAGCCGCCGAAAAAGCCGCCGCGCCCGCCGCGCCGGCTGCCCCCACCGAAAAAACCCTGCACAGGCCGGACAAGCCGGCTGCGGCCAAGGGCGCCAAGGGGCCCGACAAGAAAGCCGGCGGCACCTGGAAGGACGACGCCGCGCGCCGCAAGGGCGGGCTCAAGACCCGTGGCGGCGCCGTGCCCGACGCAGGCTGGCGCGGCCGCAAGGGCAAATCCAAGTCCGGCAGCCAGGAAGACACCACATTTGTTGCGCCCACCGAACCGGTCGTGCGCGAAGTGCTGGTGCCGGAAACCATCACGGTCGCCGAACTCGCCCACAAGATGTCGGTGAAAGCCGCCGAGGTGATCAAGGCGCTGATGAAGCTGGGCACCATGGTCACCATCAACCAAGTGCTCGACCAGGAAACCGCCATCATCCTGGTCGAGGAAATGGGCCATATCGGCAAGCCGGCCGCGCTGGATACGCCGGAAGCCTTCCTGGTCGATAGCGGCGAGGTCAGCACGCACGAAGTGCGCGCCCGCCCGCCGGTCGTCACCGTGATGGGCCACGTCGACCACGGCAAGACCTCGCTGCTCGACACCATCCGGCGCACCCGGGTGGCCAGCGGTGAAGCCGGCGGCATCACCCAGCACATCGGCGCCTACCACGTCGAAACCGAAAAGGGCGTCATCACCTTCCTCGACACCCCGGGCCACGAGGCGTTTACTGCCATGCGCGCGCGCGGCGCCAAGGCGACCGACATCGTGGTGCTGGTGGTCGCGGCCGACGATGGCGTGATGCCGCAGACCATCGAAGCCATTCATCACGCCAAGGCCGCCAACGTGCCGCTGGTGGTGGCAGTGAACAAGGTCGACAAGCCCGAAGCCAACCCCGAGCGCATCCGTCAGGAACTCGTGGCGCAGGGCGTCACCCCCGAGGAATGGGGCGGCGACACCCAGTTCGTCGAAGTGTCGGCCAAGGCCAACACCAACATCGACGGCCTGCTCGACGCCATCCTGCTGCAGGCCGAAGTGCTGGAGCTGCAGGCGGCCGCCGACGGCCCTGCCCGCGGCATCGTCATCGAAGCGCGCCTCGACAAGGGCAAGGGCCCGGTCACCACACTGCTGGTGCAGTCCGGCACCTTGCGCCGCGGCGACATGGTGCTGGCCGG
>JAKACL010000142.1 GCA_021821425.1 Pseudomonadota bacterium | reverse complement strand
CGAATAGAAGGTGTAGTACGGCCCATGCGTCACCGCCATCAGCAGGCAGGCGGCCAAGAGCGAGGCGACCTCGGGCCGCTTCAGCACGTCCCAGACCGGAATGTGGTCGCCGGCGTGCGGCAGGATCTCGGCCTCGGGGATCACCCGCGCGAACGCGACGATCCCCAGCATCAAGAGCAGCACCGCCCACGGCAACCAGGCGATGGAAACGAAATCGAACGCGTAGCCCAGCCCCACCACCACCAGGATGAAGCCGATCGAACCCCACAGGCGGATTCGGCCGTAGGCATCGGTGCGCTCGCCCAGATGCGACAGCGTCATCGCCTCGACCAGCGGCAGCGAAGCGCTCCAGAAAAAGCTCAACGCCGCCGTCACTGCGAACATCCACCAGAAGCTGCTGCCGAAGAACACCCCGGCGAACACGAGCACGCTGCCCAGCGCCGCGACCTGCACGATCGCGGTGCGGCGGCCAGTGCGGTCGGCGATATGCCCCCAGATATTGGGCGCGAAAATCCGCATCACCTGCAGCAGCGACATCAGCACGCCGATCTGGAACGCGTTGAACGCCAGCGACTGCAGGTACAGCCCCCAGAACGGCGACATCGCGCCGACGAAGGCGAAGTAGAAGAAATAGAAACCGGACAGACGCCAGTAGGGGAGATTGGACATGAACTCGGACTGCCGCACAGGCGGGCACAACGCAGCGCGCATTATGCGGCCTGGGGCCGCATGCAGAGAAACTCCCGCGCGGCTTCGGATTGAATGCGGGAAACGCCACGCGATCAGGCGCCCGGCCTGCCGCCCGACTTCACCCAGGCGCGACTTACTTCAGGACAAAGGTCAGCTTCATCCTCACGCTGTATTCGGCGATCTTGCCCTTGTTCACCTTCACGCTCTGGTCCATCACCCAGGCGCCGGTGATGTTGGCCAGCGATTCGGCCGCCTTCGCGACCCCCTGCTTGATCGCATCCTCGAATCCTTTTTTGGAACTCGCCGTGACCTCGATGGTTTTTGCGATACTCATGTCGCCCCCTTCCGTTTGAACAGGATGTCCAGCATTCAGCCTATCAACTGGCGCGCGGAATCCAACTGTTAAATCCCGCGCCCGCGCTATTTCATCCGCGAGCGCAGCCGCAGCGTTTCGCCCGCCACCGCGAACACGCCGTTGCCGCGATGGTGCAGGGTTTGCGGATGCCTGATCGCCCGGTCGACCCACGCCTGCACCACTTCCAGAACGAAAAAATTGTAGCGGTTCACCAGCCGCGAGTCGGCCACCCTGCATTCCAGGCTGGCATAGCATTCGGCGATCAGCGGCGCCTTTACCTGTGCGGCCGCGACCGGCGTGAGACCGAATTTCCCAAATTTGTCGACCTTAGCCCCGGAGCAGTTGCCGATGCCCACCACCTGCTTCGCCAGTTCCTGCGTCGGGATATTGATCACGCATTCCTTTGTCGCACGCAGCGTATCGAACGAAGCATTGCGCCCGCTGATCACGCAGCCGACAAGCGGCGGTTCGAACTCCATCATGGTGTGCCACGACATCGTCATCATGTTGGCGCGCCCCTTGCGGGCGGTTGTCACCAGCACCACCGGGCCAGGCTCCAGCAGGCCATAGACCTTGGCGAGCGGACAGGATCGTTTTGCCACGGCAACGCAACCTCGGGGTAAGCAACGCATTTCAGCTTAGTCCGTCGAACCGCCTTGTATGCGTCGTGGGACTGACCTATTTTTAAAGGGCGCATTTCTCAGCACACCAAAGGAGAAAACCATGCTGCACGTTTCAAACGACATCAACCGGCTGATCCGCGAGCCGGCAAGCGACCCCGATTTTCCCGACGCGCCGCTCGACTGGACCCGTGAAGACGCGATCCGGACCGCGCACCAGGAAGACCTCAAGCTGATGCCCGACCATTGGGAGACGGTTCGCGCCCTGCAACACTATTACGCGCATCACGCGGACGACGCAGTCATCAACCTGCGCGAACTGCACGATGCGCTCGACGAGCATTTCCACGCCAAGGGCGGCCTGCGCTATCTCTATACCCTGTTTCCGGGCGGCCCCATCGTGCAAAGCTGCCGGCTGGCCGGGCTGAAGGCGCCGGCCATCGCGTCCGACCGCAGTTTCGGCAGCGTCGCCTAGACGCCGCACTCCCACCTGCCCGCCGTCCTCGCGGCCGGCAACCCGGCACCCTGCCCTCTGCGGGCCGGCGGCCTTCCTGCGCTGCTTGATCAATCCGGCGAATCGCCACATACTGGGCAATCGCACGCTCGGGCGCATTGTGCGCGCCCCTCATCGACAGTGACCCTCAAGCTTTCCGCCCCGTTGTGACCACCCCGATTCCGCCGACGCTGATCGACCTGCAACACCTGCGGCTTGACGATGCGCGGGCGCTGCTGGAGCACGCCGGCCAGTACAGCCATCCGCAGGCCGCCGAAGCGCCGTTGCATTACCTGCAACGACTGATCGACGGCCTCAGCGAACTGTCGTTGAAGGACCCCTTGACCGGACTCGGCAACCGCCGCTACCTGCATGGCGCGCTGGAGCGCGCCATCGAGACCGTGGCCCGCTCCGGCGATGCGGTGCTGCTGCTGCTGATCGACATCGACCATTTCAAGAATATCAACGACGCGCACGGCCACCTTGCCGGCGACCAGGTGCTGCAGGCCGTGGCCAACCGGCTGGCAGTGTGCGTGCGCCCGATGGACATGGTTGCCCGCTATGGCGGCGAGGAATTCGCGCTGCTGCTGCCCAATTGCCGTCCGGCCTGCGGACGCTCCGTCGCCGATCGCGTCCGCACAGCGATCGAATCGCTTAGGATCGAGGTCGCCCCGAACACCTGCCTGCAGGTCACGGTCAGCATTGGCGGCGCCTATGCGCCGGAATGGGTGCGCTCCACCACGGAATTGTGGGTCGAGCGCGCCGACTTGCAGCTCTATCGCGCCAAACACAATGGACGCAATCAGGTGATGCTCGAACTGCCGCAGCAGATTTCGGTCAGCGCCGAAGAAAAAGGGCTGCTGTTCAGCCATCTCCCCCTGCCCGAACCCGAAGCGGCCGGGCAGCAACCCGCTGCGCCTGAAACCGCCGGCACCCCGATCCCCCGAGTAATCGCATGAACGACGTCGTCACGCCTCCCGCCAGGCTGCATCCGGGCGCGGTCCCGCTCAAGCCCCACGGCAAGGTCATTGCCGTCACCAGCGGCAAGGGCGGCGTCGGCAAGACCTTCGTGTCGGCCAACCTGGCCGCCGCACTGGCCAGGCGCGGCCACAAGGTGCTGGTGCTTGACGCCGACCTCGGCCTGGCCAACCTCGACGTGGTGCTCAACCTCCATCCCAAGATCACGCTGCACGACGTGTTCACCGGCAAGGCCAAGCTGGAAGACGCCATCCTGCAGGCGCCCGGCGGGTTTTCGGTGGTGCTGGCGGGGTCCGGCATGGTCGAGTATTCGCGCCTGACGCCCGAGGTGCGCGACGAATTCCTGCGCATCATGGGCAGCCTGGTGCCAAATTTCGATGTAGTCCTGCTGGATACCGGCGCCGGCATCTCGGATGTGGTGCTGTTCGCCGTGTCGCTGGCGTCCGAAGTGCTGATGGTGGCCACCCCCGAACCGACCTCGCTGACCGATGCCTACGCCACCATCAAGGTGCTGGTGGGCCAGCAGCAGCGGCAAACCGTTCGGGTGCTGGTCAACCAGGCGGCGCGCGCCGGCGCCGGCCAGGCCATCACCCAACAGCTGCAGCAGGTGCTCGACCGCTTCGTGGTCACCGACCCCGACCGCCCCATCCGCCTGATCCACATGGGCGACATCCCGATCGACCCCGAAGTGCGTCAGGCCGTGATGCGCCGCCAGTTGATGATGCAGACCACGCCCGGCTGCCCTGCCGGACAGGCGATCACGCAGCTTGCGATCAAGCTGGAAGAAAGCGTCATTCCCGCACGCGCCTAGGCGTGCGCGCCCTTGCTCCGCTCGGAGGCGGGGCGTGACCGGACCAGTTCCACCACCTGATCCGTATTCATTCGCAGCAGGTCCCCGATCTCGCGATAATCGTCCGGCAGCGCCGCATCGTCCCAGCCGTGGGCGGAATGGCGCGCCAGATTCACCGCCAGCATCACATTGCGCACCCGCTTCGTGCTTGCCTGCGCCGGGTCGAGCAGATTCAGCAGCAGCGCCGGCAAGTGCCACTCCATGGTCAGCTGGCGCTGCATCTCGATGCCGGTAAAGCCCAGCACCTCTTTCTGCACGTCCGCGCTGCGCAGTGTTTTGTCGGCGGCCTGGCGCCTCTGGATTTCGAGCATCTGCTCCGGGTTGAAGCACCACATCAGCATTTCCGAGACATGGGTGAGCAGCGCCGACACATACACTTCATCCGCATGCAGATCGTGCAGGCGCAGCGCCCAGTCGTAGGCGTAGAACGCGGCGCGCTGGGCACGCCGCACCGTGTGCAGCAGGCTGATCAAGGCATCCATGTGGCCGTGCAGCATCTCTTCCGCAAGCGGCATGGACGGCACCTTCTGGAAAAAGGTGTCCAGCCCCATCATCAGCAGCGTTTCCTTGACGTCGACCAGCTCGTAGGTCTGGTTGCGATGCTTGTGCGTCTGCATGTAGTGCAGCAGCTTCACCGTCATCAGCGGATCGTCGGTCACGACGTGGGCCACACTGCGCGCATCGAGCAGGTTTTCATCAGCCCTCAGGCGATCGAGCTCGCGTGCAGTCTGTTTCAGCACGGGAATCTCGGCCTGCCCCAGAAAGACAAGCCAGCCTGCCAGACTCTTTTGCGGCTGTGCCATTATTTCTCCACACGGTGGGTCGCGACCCGGTTGTCCGCGTACGCAATCGGGAAGCGCACACGTGTCCAATCGGTTGATTCCGCCTCAACTTGAGCGAATCGCCCGTTAAACCTAGCACCCGAAGCCCTGCCTGGCGAGCGCAACAACCTTCTGCCCAGCAGGGCTTTTCTGCCCGGCCGGTGTCGTCAGCCGGGCTGCAACCGGGTGCGACCTCTTTAAAAACCGCCTATATAAGCGTAGCCGTCGTTCTGCAGTTTGATCAGACGCGTATAGCCGTCGTGCACGATCGTCACCCCGGGCAGAACGTCGGCGGGCTTCCAGCCTTTTGCCCGCATCACGCTGTGGCAGATTTCCACGCTCACGCCCAGGTTCAGCAGGTCCTGCGTGATCTTGGCGTTGTAGTTCAGCGTGAAGGGATCGTCGACCGCCTTCTGATAGGCCGCGTCGACCAGCAGCGCGGCGGCGGCATCGCCATGCAGCACCAGATGGATGTCGAGCTGCGCCAGCGCCACCCCCTGCTTGCCGTAGGCCTCGATCAGGCCGCGCGCGTAGTACAGGCCCTTGTTGATGCCGGCTGCAGTCGCATTGGTATGGATGTCGTACACCACCTTGACGGGCGCGGTCGGATCGACTTTCACCGTCGCGCGCGCCTCAGGCGCCTCCGCCGCCAACGCAGGGCCGGCGAGTCCCAGCACGCACACAATGGCACACAGCTTAAGGATGAAACGCATGCGGACCTCCCGACAGATTGAACATTCGGCCCACGACGGGTCTGGCGCCATCGTGCCATAAAAAACGGGGACGGTTTCCCGTTCCCCGCCCGATCAGAGATCGATCTTCAGTCAGGCCTGGTGGCTCAGACGCCGGCGAAGTTGTAACCGCTTGTATCCGAATGTAACCCCGCTGCCACAGTCGGCTCGGAGAACTCGCCCGGATCGGGTATCGTTTGGGTTCAGCGATTATAAGGAGCCCCGGATTGAAGCCCAATTACCAGTACGAAAAGCGACAGCGCGAGATGGAAAAGAAGAAAAAGAAGGCCGAAAAAGCGCTCAAGAAAACAGCGCCCACCGATACGCCCCCGGAAACCGAAGCGACACCGCCGCCGGCAGACAAGTAAGCCAGGGGTCGACGGCCATGGCCGGTGCACGCCTCTTGTCGACATCAAGGCTTCGGGTGCGAGGCCCTTTACCCTGCGGCTTTTATTCCAGCCCGCTTTCCTTGCCGCACCGACCTCTCGCCCAGCCGCGGCGGATTCCACTGTAGCGAGAGATCCCCAGCGCAGCAATGCCGCGTCGTCGGCAGCCGTCTATGATTCGATATCGAACCGATCGGGAGCATCGTCCCTCATGCCACGCTCACCCACGCTTTTCCCCTGCCTGACCCGCATGCTGCTAACGGGTGTCCTGCTTTCCGCGAACACGGTCGAAGCGAGCAACTGGGGCGTCAATGTCTATGGCCTGTCCTACCACTGGGACCGCGACCTGGCCCGGCAAAACGACTGGGACAACGAATTCAATCCCGGCCTCGGGGTGCGCTACCAGCTGGGCAGCTGGCTCAAGGCCGACGCCCTCATCGACGCCGGCGCCTACTACGATTCCGGTCGCAATACGGCGGTGTATGCCGCCGCTGGCCTGTTGTGGGCGCTGGACCGGGACCGGCGCTTCAACCTCGGTGTGATGCTCACCGCATTCAACAGCGACACCTACAACCAGGGCGATCCTTTCCTCGCGCCGGTTCCCTTGTTCGCATTGCGCTTCGACCAGGCCGTGATCAACCTGACCCACTTCCCCAAGGTCGGCAACCTGAACGAGATCCATACCACCGCGCTGTTTCTCACCTTTCCGCTACGCTAATCCCGACGGGGCGTCAGGCAGCCAATCCTTTGACGATCAGCTCGGCCACGGTGTCGTTGATCCCCGCCTGGCTCGCTGCGGCGCGCGCCTGAACCTGTTTCACCAGTTCGCCGTCGAGTTTGACCGCAAATGCCACCAGGCCCTGCGCCTGTTCCTGCTTGCGCTGGTCGCGGCGCGACAACACCGCACCCGAGGCGCTGCCAAAGCGGTCGGGCGTACCCTTCTGCTTCAGCTGGCCATGGATTTTCAGGCCTTCGTTCTTGTCGAGATCGGATTTCTTCATGGGGTTTCCTGTGAGGTGAATACTAAAGCAACCGGCAGTCCGGAGCAGGGCGGCCAGCATACGCGATGCCGCAACCGCAAGGCGGAATCCTTGCCTGGTCTGCGTGTGCCCCGGGTTGGAGGCACCTGTCTCCATTAAAAGACAAATAAAGTCCTTAATTTACAAACGGTTGCAGGTGAGAACCACGTCGGTGTCGCCATCAAGCGACGCAACACGTTCCGTTCCCTCCAGGCCGATACACGCAAGCCTTTGAAATAAATAGATTTTATGCGCTGGCATGGCCTATGCAGGGGTGAGGGTGGCTCGTTGAAATAAAAGCCATCCATTTAACTTTTTGCAGAGAAGGAGTCGTCCATGAAGCGGAATATCCAATCGACCCGTAGTCCCCTCTTGGCCTCGATCCTGGCCGGCGTGGCCAGCGCCAGCTTTGCCGCAGCCGCCCTCGCCGCGGGGGTGGGCGTGGGTGCCGGCGCCAGCGTCGGCGCGGGCGCCCAGGTCAACGCACCCGGCCAGGCCCAGGCGGGCGGCAGCGCGGATGCGCACATGAGCACCTCGGGCAGTGCCAACACGAATGCCCAGTGGCGCGACGGGACAGTCCGCGGTGCGGATCGTGCGGCCGAACGCATGAAGGG
>JAKACL010000141.1 GCA_021821425.1 Pseudomonadota bacterium | reverse complement strand
GCATGCCGGTGGCGATGAAGATCAACTCGCCCGACATCACGCACAAGTCCGATGCCGGCGGCATCCGCCTCAATCTCGGCAACGCCCAGGCGGTGCGCGCGGCTTACCGCGAAATCATCGAGTCGGTAGAGGAAAACCGCCCCGGCGCACGCATCGACGGCGTGGTGATCGAACCCATGATCCTCAAGCCCAACGGCCGCGAACTCATGGTGGGCGTGACCAGCGACCCGGTGTTCGGGCCGGTGATCACTTTCGGCGCCGGCGGCATCATGGTCGAGGTGCTCGGCGACCGCTCGGTGGCGCTGCCGCCGCTCAACAGCTACCTGGTGCGCAACATGATCCAGGGCACGCATGTCGCCCGCCTGCTCAAGCAATTCCGCCACATGCCGCCCGCGGACATGGCGGCGCTGGAGGCCGTGCTGCTGCGCGTATCGGAAATGGTGTGCGAACTGCCGCACATCCGCGAAATGGACATCAACCCGCTGATCGTGGATGAGAGCGGCGTCATCGCGGTGGATGCGCGCATCGAAGTGGCCTATCCGCCGGCCGGCGCCGAGCGCTACGCGCACATGGCCATCCACCCCTACCCCGCGCACTTGGAGCGCAGCGTGCAGTTGCCGGATGGCATCGACCTGATCATCCGCCCGATCCGCCCGGAAGACGCCGAGATCGAACAGGCCTTCGTGCGCGGCCTGTCGGAAGAGTCGAAATATTTCCGCTTCGTGAGCGCGCTGCAGGAACTCAGCCCCCCCATGCTGGCGCGCTTCACGCAGATCGATTACGACCGCGAAATGGCGCTCATCGCCGTACTTGAACAAGACGGCGGGGAAACCGAGATCGGCGTGGCGCGCTACGTCATCAACCCTGACGGCGAGTCCTGCGAATTCGCCCTGGTGGTGGCCGACACCTGGCAGCACAAGGGCATTGGCCACCGGCTGATGGACGTCCTCATCGACATCGCCCGCGACAAAGGCCTGAAAACCATGGAAGGCGAGGTGCTGGGCAGCAACCGAAACATGCTGGGACTGGTCACTGAACTGGGCTTCAGCGTAAGCGAGGGCGACGAACCCTCGATCCGCAAGGTGGTGAAGCGGTTTTCCCCCTAGGCGGGCGCGGGGCGGGCAGGCTCACCGCCCCGGCATCCCGGACGGACGCGCCGTTCTGCGTGGCGCCTTGGCAACCACGCGCTTGGGCTTGTCTGCGGCTCCGTCAGCGGGGCGGGCTTTGAGGCTGAGGGTGTGCTTTGCCCTGGCTTCGAGTTCGGCTTCCGCCGCGAGCCAGTCTTCGACATCATGCCCATCGCTGCAGCCATGCTCCAGATAACGGTAATACGCGGCTTCGCGGATCATGATATCGCGCTCCTCGGGGGTGTTTGAAAAGCTTTGTCTGGCCATGCTTCGATCCTCCTTTCTGGTAGCCGGCCGGCAGGCGGGCTGAATTTTTTATGTATAGCAAATGCCCCGGCAGCGGGCGGGGAATTTTTTTCGTCGACTGTGCTAGTCTGGGTATCCTGTTATTTTTTCAGGATTTTTTCTCAATAGTCATTACAGGAGCGAGACATGGCTGTTTCGATGTACCAGATTTCGGTGCCGGTTTTTACCCGCATGCTGGCCAACCTGACTGCGATTCTGGACAAGGCGGCGGCACATTGCGAAGAACGCAAAATCGATCCGGCGGCGCTGACCCAGTTCCGGTTTTACCCGGACATGTACCCCTTCTGGAAACAGATCCACATCGCCACCGACGCGGCCAAAAACGGCAGCGCCTACCTCGCCGGCACCGAGCCGCCCAAGTCGGAAAACACCGAGCAGAGCTTCCCCGAGCTGATCGCGCGCGTGCAAAAGACCATCGACTACGTGAATGGCTTCAAGCCCGAGCAGATCGACGGCAGCGAGGAGAGGGAAATCAGCATCAAGCGCGGCGAAACCACGCTGAGCTACAAGGGCCAGGAATACCTGCTCAACCGCGTGCTGCCGAACTTCTTTTTCCACATCACCACGGCCTACGACATGCTGCGCCACAACGGCGTGGAACTGGGCAAGAAGGATTACCTCGGCAACAAGTAACATGCCGAAGTACGCCAAACTCATCCTCGCCTGCGCCATCTGCCTGGGCGCGGGCGGCCTGCTGATCTGGCTGCTCGATGCGCACTGATGGACAGCACGAGCCCGCCCCTGCTGTGGTATTTCGCCGACCCCATGTGTTCGTGGTGCTGGGGCTTCGCCCCGGTGATCGAGGCCGTGCGCGAAAGCTATCGCCCGCGCCTGAGAACCGCCCTGGTGCTGGGCGGCCTGCGCGCCGACACGGCGCCGCAAACACCGTCGCAGCGCGAGGAAATCCTGCACCACTGGCGCGAGGTGCATGAAAGAAGCGGACAGCCCTTCCGCTTCGAAGGCGCCATGCCGGAGGGCTTCGTGTACGACACCGAACCCGCCAGCCGCGCCGTGCTTGCCGCCGGCAGCCTTGATCAGGAACGGATTTCCCCCATGTTCAAGGCCATCCAGTCGGCCTTCTATGCCGAGGGGCGCGACGTCACCCGGGCCGAAGTCCTGGCCGAACTCGCCGCCGGCATCGGCCTCGATCGCACGGCTTTCCTGCAAGCCTTCGCAGCCGACGACACGCCCAGCAAAACCCTGGCGCATTTCAAACATGCGCGCCGGGCCGGCGTGCGCGGCTTTCCCACCCTGATCCTGCAGCAGGGCGACCGGCTGCATCTCGTCACCCGCGGCTGGCAGCCGCTGGCAGAAATCAAGGCCGCACTGGATGCAAGGCTGAATGAGGTGGACTGAGTTCACGCACCTGCTGGCTGCGGCCATGCTGGCGGCTTCCCTGCCGCTATTCGCTTCAGACTTGCCGCCGGTGATCGACGCGCATGCGCATTACAGCGCGGAAGATGCCGCAGCCCTGCCGCCGCCAGCCATCATCGCGCAGTTGGACAAGGCCGGCGTGCGCCGTCTCGTGGCCATCGGCTTCCCCCCTGAACTGGCGCAGGATTTGTACCGCTATGCGCCGGAACGGATCATCCCCTTTCTGGGCGTGTATGAGTCAGGCACCACCAAGGCCGACTGGATGCACGACGCCGCACTGCCCGGAAAAGCGGCGGCCTGGCTGAAAAGCGGCAGTTGGGCCGGGCTGGGCGAACTGCATCTTTTTACCAGGGACGCCGGCAGCCCGGTGTTCGCCGAACTGGCAAAACTGGCGGAAGCGAACAACCTGGTACTGATGCTCCATGGCGATGCAGCGGTCATCGACCGGGCGTTCGAACTGGCGCCCGAGCTGCGCGTGCTGTGGGCGCACCTCGGCACCGAGCCGGTGCCGGAAACGCTGGCCGCCATGCTGGAGCGCCATCGCGGCAGGCTGTGGATCGACACCTCGGTGCGCGACGAGCGCATCGCACCCGGCGGCAAGCTGCTGCCGGCCTGGCGCGCACTGTTCCTGCGCTATCCCGACAGTTTTCTCGCAGCCGTCGACACCTTCAGCCTCAACCGCTGGCAGCACTATGGCGAGGTGGCGCATGAAATCCGCACCTGGGCATCCGCGCTGCCGCAGGAAGTGCAGCGCAAGCTGCTGCACGACAATGCCGCGCAGCTGTTCGAAACCTTCCTGGGCAGGCAGGGCCGGCCGGATACAATGCCGCAAATCGAGAAGAATTAGGCATGGACATTCTCACCCAGGGGCTGGCGGGCGCGATCGTCGCAGGCAGTTTCGCCAGGCCGCAACAATTGCGCACGGCGGTGGCAGTCGGCTTTTTTGCCGGCCTGCTGGCCGATGCCGACGCACTGATCCGCTCCTCGGATGATGCGCTGCTGTTTCTCGATTTCCATCGCCACTTCAGCCATGCGCTGATATTCATCCCCCTTGGCGGCCTGATCGCGGCCCTGCTCGCCTGGCCGCTGGCGCGGCGCCGCCTCGATTTCCGCGCACTGTATCTGTTCTCCCTGCTCGGCTATTTTCCCAGCGGCCTGATCGATGCCTGCACCAGCTACGGCACCAGCCTGCTGTGGCCCTTCAGCGAGGCGCGCATTGCCTGGAACGTGATCGCCATCGTCGACCCGGTGTTTACCCTGACACTGGCCGCGGGCCTTGCCCTGGCCACGGCCCGCAAACACACGCTGCCGGCGCGGCTCGCACTGGCACTGGCGCTGCTCTATCTCCTGTTCGGCGTGGTGCAGCGCGATCGTGCCGAAGCCGAGGCGCGCACCCTGGCGCTAAGCCGCGGCCACTCCGTCGAGCGCCTGGTGGTGCACCCGACCCTGGGCAACCTGCTGTTGTGGCGTTCCATCTATGCCAGCGGCGGCCGATATCATGTCGATGCCGTGCGCGCAGGTTTGCTGACGGCGCCAAGGACATACGCAGGCGGCACCCTGCCGCAGTTCACGCCGGCAAACCTGCCCGGGCTGAAACCGGGCTCGGTGCTGGCACGCGACATCGGGCGCTTCACGCATTTCTCCGACGGCTTCGCGGCGCGCCATCCCGAGCACCCGGACGTCCTGGGCGACGTGCGCTATGCTCTGCTGCCGAACAGCACCCTGCCGCTGTGGGGCATCCGTTTAGACCTGGAAAGACAGGATGAACACGCGCCCTTTGTAACTTTCCGCGAGCACGACGGCGCCCAGCGCCAGGCCTTCCTCGACATGCTGCTGGGCAAGCCTTAGATAATCCAGGGTTTGCTCAGATTCCAGCCGATGCCGCGGCAATACACGCACGGCGCCTTGCCGTGCATGCCGGTGCCACAGCAGCTGGTGCAGACTTTCCAGTCGCTGTCACGCGAGGCATTGGCAAACTTGCCGCTGCAGCGGTGGCCGTTGGGGCTGCGGCCGCAGCGTTTGTTGACCGCTTCGACGCTGTAGGTAATGCCGCCGCAGGTCTTGCAAACACCGAGGGGATGGGCTTTGGCTGTGCTGCTCATGAGCCTGGCGCAGGGGGCGTGCTCAATACCTTCTGGCCGCAGCCGGACGCGGCTGAGCGTTGGCATCCTTGTGGCGGAAATTGATGCGGCCCTTGCTCAGATCGTAAGGCGACATTTCCAGGGTGACCTTGTCGCCGGCCAGGATGCGGATGCGGTGCTTGCGCATCTTGCCCGAAGCATAGGCGATGATCTCGATGCCGTTGTCGAGGGTGACGCGGAAGCGGGTCTGCGGCAGGACCTCGTTGACGACGCCTTCCATTTCGATCAGTTCTTCCTTGGACATGGTTTGTTTCCTCGTGCTGGGCCGACGCGACGGTGCGTTGCGTGCGGCTGTGAGTTGCGATGGACACAGCCTGGGCTGCGGCGGCCGCGCCTTGTGGGCGCGTCATGAGAGCCGATGAGGAAAGCCGACAGAAAGCCCGAGAGGGGCGCAGAAGACTGACCAAAAGAGCAATACGTGCGGGCAGTATGAGGCTATGGTCCTGATTTAGCAAGGAAAACGGCCGGCATGGGCTCGCGTTGTGCCCTTCCAGGTTCTATGCTGGAAAGTGTTCAAGACATCGGGATTTTCATGAGCCACAAGCACGAAAACCTGTTGAACTCGATCTTTCACGGCCCCGTGAGCGGCAACGTGCACTGGCGTGAAGTCGAGGCCATGCTTGCGCATCTGGGCGCCAGGGTGGAACCGCATCACGGCGCAAGTTTTCGCGTGGTGCTGAACGGCATGGAAGGCTTCATCCACCGCCCGCACAACAGTTCGACCTGCACCAAGGACGAACTCCGGCACGTGCGGGATTTTCTGATTGCAGCCGGGATGAAGAAATGAGCAGCGGAAATCTCGTCTGCGCCGCGCTGATGCTGGCGCTGGCCGCGCCCTGCCCGGCTCTGGCGGACGACAGCATCAGTGGCGACAAGGGCACGGACATGGTGGTCGATGCCGTGGTGATGCGGCCGCTCGGGCTGGTGGGTACGATACTGGGCGCGGTGGTGACGGTCGTGACCCTGCCCTTCACCCTGCCCAGCGGCAGCGCCGACGAAGCCGCGCAACACATGATCGTGGAACCGGCCGAATACACCTTCAACCGCCCGCTCGGCGACTTCAACCACTGCGGCGAGGACCGCCATCCCTGCGGGATGTCGGACCGCTAGCTACTTGCCCTGCTTGCGCAGCACCGCGGCCCGCGGCACCACCAGGCGCTGGTAGTCGAGCGCGAGGTAGTTGTTGATCTGCGACGGCCCGCTGGGCGCGACGTCGACATAGGACGGGAAGGCTTCCGGCGCCACGCCTTTCCAACTGGCGTAGGTTTCGCACACGTGCACGGGAATGCCCTTGTCGCGCTTGAGGCTTTGCACCTGTTCGTGCAGCGCGGCGTTCTTTTCCTTGTCCTTTTCCTGCAAGGCGAACATTTCCTGGCCGTGGGAAACCAGCGCCATGGGCACGCCCGGGAAGCGCTCTTCCAGCCTTTCCGCCGCCTGCTTCACCCAGGGCAGCGCATATTCGAGCGCCTGCGGGTCGCGGTCGACGATTTCGAACACCACCCCGGCCGGGGCCGTGGTCCGGGCCAGCAGCTGTTCGAGCGTCAGCGGGCTGGCGGCAGCCGCGCCCGTCACCCCCCAGGTAAACAGCCACAGCAGGGCAGCGCGCAGAAGTATCATGTCGTCTCCGGAATATTTTGCCGAGTGTATTACGCTTCAGGCAAGCCAGAATGGCACTTGTTCCCGTACATTAGAACCATGTCCGAACACCCTTTTTCCGCCCTCACCCCCGATCTTGTGTTGGATGCGTTGGAAAGCACCGGTTTGCGCTGCGACGGCCGCATGCTGGCGCTCAACAGCTTCGAGAACCGGGTCTACCAGGTGGGTCAGGAAGACGGCCTGCCGGTAGTCGCCAAGTTCTACCGCCCGGCGCGCTGGAGCGATGAAGCCATCCTGGAAGAGCACGCCTACACCCGGGAGCTGGCCGAGCGCGAAATCCCGGTGGTGGCGCCGCTGCAACCGGGCGGCAAAACCCTGCACGAATTTTCCGGCTTCCGCTTCGCCGTCTATCCGCGCCAGGGCGGGCGCCCGCCGGAGCTCGACGACCCCGATACCCTGGAATGGATGGGACGTTTCATGGGACGCATCCACGCGGTGGGCGCTGCGCGGCCGTTCAGCCACCGTCCGGCGCTCGATATCGACAGCTTTGGGGTGGAGCCGCGCGCCTGGCTGCTGCAAAACGACTGGATTCCGCCCGAACTGCTGAGCGCCTGGGAAAGCGTGTCGGCGCAGGCACTGGAGGGCGTGCGCCACTGCTACGCCCGCGCCGGCAAGGTCGCTGTCCTGCGCCTGCACGGCGACTGCCACATGGGCAACGTGCTGTGGACGCAAGACGGGCCCCACTTCGTCGACTTCGACGACTGCCGCAGCGGCCCCGCTGTGCAGGATCTGTGGATGCTGTTGTCGGGCGACCGCGCCGCCATGACGCGGCAACTGAGCGACGTGCTCGCGGGCTATGAGGATTTCTGCGAATTCGACCGGCGCGAGCTGCACCTCATCGAGGCCTTGCGCACCCTCAGGCTGCTGCACTACTCCGCCTGGCTGGCCCGGCGCTGGGACGACCCCGCCTTCCCCGCCGCCTTCCCCTGGTTCAACACCCAGCACTACTGGCAGGACCGCATCCTGGAGCTGCGCGAGCAGGTGGC
>JAKACL010000140.1 GCA_021821425.1 Pseudomonadota bacterium | reverse complement strand
GCCCGCACAGGTTATAATCCCGTAACTTATTGATTTATCGGAGCGAACCATGCCGATCTATGCCTACAAATGTGCGTCCTGCGGCCATGCCCAGGACGAGATGCAGAAAGTGTCCGATGCGCCGCTCTCGGTGTGCCCGGCGTGCGGCAAGGCCGATTACGCCAAGCAGCTGACGGCGCCCGGCTTTGCCCTGAAAGGCACCGGCTGGTACGCCACGGACTTCAAGGGCGGCGGCAGCAAGCCCGCCGAGGCCAAGCCCGAAGCGCCGTCGCCCGCCTGCGGCACGGGCGCCTGTCCGGCCTGCACCTGAGAACCGCGACATGACCGGGAAGCGGGCGGTGTAAGCCGTCCGCTTCTTTGTTTCCGCTGCAAGCACACCGTTTGATGGACGCCGCCTCACTCAGGCGCGTCCCCGTAATTGACTAGGAAGACCATGCGTACTCATTACTGCGGTGCCGTCACCGCCGCCGACATCGGCAACACCGTGACCCTGTGCGGCTGGGCCCATCGCCGGCGCGACCACGGCGGCGTCATCTTCATCGACCTGCGCGACCGCGAGGGCATGATGCAGGTGGTGATCGACCCCGACACCCCGGAGGCGTTCAAGCTGGCCGAGGACGTGCGCTCCGAGTTCGTGCTGAAGATCGAAGGCCTGGTACGGCCGCGCCCCGCCGGCACCGAAAACCCCAACATGGCGACCGGCATGGTCGAGCTGCTGACCAAAAAGCTCGAGGTGCTGAACCCCTCGCTGACGCCGCCGTTCCAGATCGACGACGACACCATCAACGAGAACATCCGCCTGCAGTACCGCTACCTCGACCTGCGCCGCGAGCCAATGCAGAAGAACCTGCGCCTGCGCTATCGCGTATCCAAGCTGATGCGCGACTACCTCGACACGCACGGCTTCATGGAAGTCGAAACGCCGATGCTGACGCGCTCCACCCCGGAAGGCGCGCGCGATTATCTGGTTCCCTCCCGCGTGCACGACGGCATGTTCTACGCGCTGCCGCAGTCGCCCCAGCTCTTCAAGCAGCTCCTGATGGTGTCGGGCGTCGACCGCTACTTCCAGATCACCAAATGCTTCCGCGACGAGGACCTGCGCGCCGATCGCCAGCCCGAGTTTACGCAGGTCGATTTGGAAACCTCGTTCATGGGCGAGGAGGACATCATGAATCTCGTCGAGGGCATGATCCGCGACATGATGCACAAGGCGCAGGGCATCGACCTGCCCGCCGCGTTCCCGCGCATGACCTACCACGAGGCGATGAACCGCTACGGTTCCGACAAGCCCGACATGCGGGTGACGCTGGAAATCGTCGACGTCGGCGACGTCATGAAGGACGTCGCGTTCAAGGTCTTCTCCGGCCCGGCCAACGATCCCAAGGGCCGCGTTGCCGCGCTGCGCATCCCCGGCGGTGCCGCACTCTCGCGTGGCGAGATCGACGGCTACACCGAGTTCGTCAAGATCTACGGCGCCAAGGGCCTGGCCTACATCAAGGTCAACGACATCACGCAGCTCAACGAATCCGGCCTGCAGTCGCCGATCGTCAAGAATCTGTCCGAAGCCGCGCTCGCTGCGGTGATCCAGCGCACTGGCGCGGCCAACGGCGACCTGATTTTCTTCGGCGCCGACCGCGCCAGGGTGGTCAACGACGCGCTCGGCGCGCTGCGCCTCAAGATCGGCCACGAAAAGGGCCACGTCGACGGCCGCGCCTGGGCGCCGCTGTGGGTGGTCGATTTCCCGATGTTCGAATTCAACGAGGACGAGAACCGCTGGGACGCGCTGCACCACCCCTTCACTGCGCCCAAGGACGGTCACGAAGACTGGCTCGCCACCGATCCCGGCCGCTGTCTCTCCAAGGCCTACGACATGGTGCTGAACGGCTGGGAAGTCGGCGGCGGTTCGGTGCGTATCCACCGGCAGACCGTGCAGGAGAAGGTGTTCGCCGCCTTGAACATCGGCGAGTCAGAGCGCCGCGAGAAATTCGGCTTCCTGCTCGACGCGCTGCAGTACGGCGCGCCGCCGCACGGTGGCCTGGCGTTTGGCCTCGACCGCCTGGTCACGCTGATGACCGGCGCCGAGTCGATCCGCGACGTCATCGCCTTCCCCAAGACCCAGCGCGCCTCCTGCCTGATGACCAACGCGCCCAACGTGGTCGACGACAAGCAGCTGCGCGAGCTGCACATCCGTTTGCGCAACGCCCCGGCGGCGGACAAGGCGGCTTGATCCCGGGGGTAGCAATGAAATTCGCCGACACCCTGAAAACCCTGCCCGAGTTCGCCGGTGAAAAACTGGTGCTAAGCGACGCGGCTGGCGTTGAGGTGGCGACAATCGCCAACGCACCCGGGACCGCCGGCTCGTTCCGGGTGTATGCCCATCTCGCACAGCAATACGGCGCGATCAACGTCGAGGCCGCCGCCGAGGGTCTGGCGATTTTCGCCGAGCACACCGAGGACGCGAGCAGGCACCCCGGCAAGCATCCCAACATCGACCACCTGATCGCGATCATGACGACGGGCAATCCGCTCAACGCCCGCATCGCGTGACCCCCCACAAGATTCCGGTTTCCGTCCTGGTGGTGATCCACACGGCTGACGGCCAGGTCTTGCTGATGGAGCGTGCCGATGCGCCGGGCTTCTGGCAGTCGGTCACAGGCTCGCAGGATCCCGGCGAGACGCTCACCGAGACCGCGATCCGCGAAGTGCGCGAGGAAACCGGGCTCGACGCCACGGCCTTCGAGCTGACGCTGTGGGCCATCGAAACCCGCTACGAAATATACGAGCGCTGGCGCCACCGCTACGCGCCCGGCGTCACCCACAACACCGAGCACGTGTTCGGCCTGCAACTCCCCGCGCCGCAGCCGGTCATACTCGCGCCGCGCGAGCACCTGCGCTACGAATGGCTGCCGTGGGAAATTGCGGCCGAGCGGTGCTTCTCGCCCAGCAATGCAGCGGCCATCCGGCTGCTTCCCGCACGCCTATAATCCCGTGTTGTCCAACCGGGCAGGCGATGCGGCCTGGTAGGGTGGGCGCAGCCCACGCGGAACGCGGTTTGACAATAGCGGCGGCTGACGGGGTGCGTTGCGGTGGGTTGCACCCACCCTACGCGCCGCAAATCAGCTCACGGACAATCTGGGATAATGATTCGATGACCGCTCCGCTGCACGTCGCCAGTTACAACATTCACAAAGGCCTGTCGCAATTCAACCGGCGGCTGACCGTGCACGAACTGCGCGACCGCCTCGGCACCCTGGGCACCGACATCGTCTTCCTGCAGGAAGTGCAGGGCTGCCACGGCCTGCGCGCCAGCCGTTTCCAGCATTGGCCAGGGCGGCCGCAGACCGAGTTCCTGGCGGGACATGTCTACACCGATTTTGCCTATGGCAAGAACTGCGTCTACGACACCGGTCACCATGGCAATGCCATCCTGTCGCGTCACAAGATCCTGTCGTGGGAAAACGAGGACATTTCCTCCCATGCCTACGAGAGCCGGGGCATGCTGCACTGCGAGATCGACGTGCCCGGCATGGCCTCGACCGTGCACTGCATCAACGTGCACCTGGCGCTGAACGAAGCCGGCCGCCGCCGCCAGCTGGCAATGATTGTCGCGCGCGTACGCAAGATGGTGCCGGACAATGCGCCGTTGATCCTGGCCGGCGACTTCAACGACTGGCGGGTGCGCGTCGGCCGCTATTTCGAGGACGAGCTGGGCCTGTCCGAAGTGTTCGAGACGCACCATGGCCGCTCCGCCCGCAGCTACCCGTCCTTCATGCCGATGTTTCAGCTCGACCGCATCTATGTGCGGCGTTTCAACATCGAGGCCGCGCACGTCCACACCGGCAACGCCTGGCACCGCATATCCGACCACGCCGCGTTGAGCGCCAAACTCAGCCCGACCTGATGGCCGCGCGAAATCGCTGGCGGACCCTGTTTTTCAGCGGCCTCGAGCTGGTACCCGGCAACCGGCTGCGGCTGCTGCAAAACGGCGCCGAATTCTTTCCCGCGCTGATTGCCGCCATCGACGCGGCGCAAACCGAAGTCCATCTCGAAACTTATATCTTCAACGCCGACCCCAGTGCCGAACGCGTACGTGACGCGCTCATGCGCGCTGCCGGCCGCGGCGTGCGGGTACGGCTGCTGATCGATGGCGTGGGCTCGGCCACGCTGCTGCCCTCAGACTGGCTGGTCGCGCTAAGGACAGCGGGGGCCAGCGTTTTGTTTTATCGTCCGCTGGCAGGTCGGGGATGGCGTTCCAACCCCCGCAGCCTGCGGCGGCTGCACCGCAAGCTCGTGGTCGTCGATGCGCGGATCGCTTTCGTCGGCGGCATCAACCTGATAGACGACCACGAACCGGTGCACCTCGAGGCCCCCCGACTCGATTTCAGCGTGGAGGTGCAGGGCCCGCTGCTGGCAAGCATTCATTTCAGCGCCCGTCGCCTGTGGCGGCTGGTTGCCCTGACGCAGTTGCAGCCCCAGCCCGACCGGCAACGCGTGCCCATCGAACCCAGTTGGCCCACCGACGGCCACACCCGCGCTGCCTTCGTGGTGCGCGACAACTTCGCCCACCGCCGCGATATCGAGCGGGTCTACCTCGCTGCGCTGGCGCTGGCGCGCGACGAAATCTACATTGCCAACGCCTATTTCCTGCCCGGGCGCCGTTTCCGCACGCTGCTGAAAAAAGCCGCTGCGCGCGGCGTCCGGGTGCACCTGCTGGTGCAGGGCCATACCGACCACCCGTTTTTCCAGACCGCCGCGCGCGCCCTCTATCGCGACCTGCTCGCCGCGGGCGTCCGCCTCTACGAATACCAGGTGAGCGAACTGCACGCCAAGGTCGCCGTGTTCGACGGCCACTGGGCCACCGTCGGGTCCAGCAATATCGACCCCTTCAGCCTGCTGCTCGCGCGCGAGGCCAACATCGTGGTCGACGATGCGGCATTTGCCCGCGATTTGCAGCAGCGCCTGCAACTGGCCATCGCCCAGTCCGCCGCGCTCGACCCCGCCGACTGGCAGCGCCGCCCCTGGCCGCAGCGCATGCTGTCGTGGCTGGCGTATGGCGGCGTGCGCCTGATGGTGGGGCTGGCCGGGGCGGGCCGCTGGGCGTGAGACGTGCTATGCTGCGGATGTACACATCGTCACACAGGAGCATAGTATGGCCACGGCAATTCTGACCTTACGCCTGCCGGAAGAAACCAAGGCAAAGCTCGACAAACTGGCGCAAGCCACGCATCGATCCAAATCGTATCTGGCAGAGGAAGCCATCGCACGCTACCTCGACCTGGAAGCCTGGCAGGTGGGAGAAATCGAACAGGCAATTCAGGAAGCAGACCGGGGGGACTTCGCGAAGCCATCCGACATGACGGACTTGCTGGAAAAATATGCAGGTTAAGTGGTTGCGGTCCGCGCTGCGCAACCTTGAGCAAGAAGCGGCTTATATTGCGCAGGACAACCCCCAGGCCGCCGCTGCGCTGGTAACCGAAGCGGACGAAACCACCCGTTTATTAGCCCGGCATCCCGACATGGGGCGACCGGGGCGCGTGCCCGGGACGCGTGAACTCGTATTGCCGCATTTCCCCTACATCATTCCCTATCGGGTCAAAGAGCAGCGGGTTGAGATTCTGCGCATGTTTCACACCGCGCGGAAATGGCCGCCGGGATTTGGGGATAGCTGAAGGCGTCGGCGCCGACCCGGATGTGCATGGCAAGCGCCTACAGCCGCGCCGCCTGGAAGGTGTCGCACAGCCCCGGGTCGCCGCGTTGCATGCCCAGGCTGAACCAGCGCATGCGCTGCGCCGACGAGCCATGGGTGAAGGATTCCGGCACCACCACCCCGCGCGACTGCTGCTGCAGGCGGTCGTCGCCCACGCCGGCCGCGGCAGCGAGCGCCTCCTCGGTGTCGCCCGGCTCCAGAATCTGCCGTGCTTGCTGGGCGTGGTGCGCCCACACCCCGGCAAAGCAGTCGGCCTGCAATTCCATCTTTACCTGCAGCGCGTTGCCCTCGGCCTGGCCGGCCTGGCTGCGCGCCGCGTGGACTTTTTTCGAGATGCCCAGGAGGGTCTGTACGTGGTGGCCCACCTCGTGCGCCACCACGTAGGCCTGCGCAAAGTCGCCCGGCGCGTCGTGGCGTTGCGCCAGATCGTTGAAGAAGCGCATGTCCAGATACAGCTTCTGATCGGCCGGACAATAAAACGGCCCCATCGCCGCGTCGGCAAAGCCGCAGGCCGACTCCACCGCGCCGGAGAACAGCACCAGCGTCGGCTGCCGGTAGGCTTGCCCGGTGCCCTGGAACAGCGTGCCCCACACATCTTCCGTGTCCGCCAGCACCACCGACACGAATTCCTTCAGCCGTTCCTCTTCCGGGCTGAACGTGGCCTGCTGCTCCGCCTGCGTCGGCGCCTGATTGCCCACCGGGTTCAGCACCACCGACGGGTCCACCCCGAAATACATCGCCACCAGCGCCAGCACGATCGCCCCGATGCCGCCCCCGGCCAGACCGCGCCCGCCCACCCGCATGCCGCGCCGGTCTTCGATGTTGTCGCTGCGTCGTCCGCGTTCCCAGCGCATGGCGCCTCCTTAAAATAAGATGTGCTGCCACTCTATCTATCTTTAGCGCCTGCGGCGCCTGAATATCCGATGATACCGGGGTCCGGCTTGATCCCCTGCCGCGTGGTGCCGCGCCTGCAGACGCGCGACCTCACCGAAGGCGTGTTGCACATGTGCAACAAAACAACACTTTTCGCCCTTCGTAGCAGAAAAAACAACATCTTTTCTTGCGGGCGGGTCTTGCGTGAGGATAATCGACCTCGTCCCCAGGCATACAGTCTGTGCAGGACAGCTCTGCAGAGCTTGAACAAGCTTTTATTCCAATCCAAGGAGATTCAGAAATGATGAAAAAGATTCTTGCAGCAGCGATCGTTTCCGCTTTCGCTGCCCCGGCATTCGCCGCCACCGCCAACGTCGACATCTACGGTCAGTTCCGTGGTTCGGTCGATTTCGTCGACTATGACGGCGGCGACAGCGCCACCCGCGTGTCCAGCAACAACTCCCGCATCGGCTTCAAGGGTACTGAAGACCTGGGCGGCGGCCTGTCCGCCATCTGGCAGTGGGAATATGCGTTTGAACTGGACCGTCAGGCTTCCGTATACGGTGGCTCCTCTGGTACACGCGGCTCCACCTCCCACCGCAACACCTTCGTCGGCCTCTCCAGCAAGACCCTGGGCGCCCTGACCCTGGGCACGCAGGAAAGCCCGCTGAAGACCTCCACCGGCCCGCTGGCCGTGTTCGGCGACACCCTGGGCGACTACCGTTCGGTCTTCTCCCGTCTGTCGACCCGTGCCGACAACTCCGTCATGTACACCTCGCCCAACCTGTCCGGCCTGGTGCTGCGCGGTATGTACGCCGCCATGGACGAAGATGGCACGATTGGCGCCACCCCCGGGGCTTCCGATCCGTCCTTCTACGCGCTGTCCGGCGTGTACAAAAACGGTCCGCTGTATGCTACCCTGGCTTACCAGGACAACGACAACGCGGGCGGCGGTGTCGGCGACATCAGCGCCTGGCGTGCCGGCGTCGGCTACACCTTCGGCAACACCAAGCTGGGTCTGGCGTACGAAGACAACGACGCTGAAAACGCAGCTGGCGTCACCACC
>JAKACL010000139.1 GCA_021821425.1 Pseudomonadota bacterium | reverse complement strand
ATAGTAGGCATCCGCCTGTGAAAGTAGGTCATCGTCAGACTCCTTATACCGCCCCGCAGATCACTCTGCAGGGTAACAAAACCCCCTCCCGAAACGAGGGGGTTTTTTATTGCGCATTACGCAGGCGAAGCATGCCCGGCAAGCCATGTAAAATTCACCGGTGCACTCCCGAACCCATAAGGCCCTGTTCCCGATCCTGCGTCGCCTCTCCGATGGCCGTTTTCACTCCGGCGAGGCGCTGGCGCAGGCGTTCGGTTTGTCCCGTGCCAGCATTTTCAATGTGATTTCCCAGGCCGAGGCGATGGGCTTGACCATCCATGCGGTGCGCGGCCGCGGTTACCGCCTGCCCGAGCCGGTGGAGTGGCTGGATGCCGACGCAATCGTGCAGAGACTGGGCGATGTGGCTTCGGCTTACACCTTGCAATTGAACGACAGTGTGGAGTCGACCAACACGGCGCTGATGGCCGCGGCGCTGGCGGGTGCCGCGGACGGCACCGTGTGCAGCAGCGAGCACCAGCACGCCGGCAAGGGCCGGCGCGGCCGTCCATGGCATTCGGTACCCGGCGGCAGCCTGACGTTTTCGACACTCTGGCGTTTCGATAACGGCCTGCAATCGCTGGCTGGCCTGAGCCTGGCCGCGGGGCTGGCGATCGCGCGTGCGGTCAATCGGCACAGCGCCCATCCGGTTCGGCTGAAATGGCCGAACGATGTGTTGGTGGACTATCGCAAACTGGCCGGCATCCTGGTCGAGGTGCAGGGGGACATGAACGGGGCGGCCTTCGCCGTCGTCGGTATCGGTCTCAATGTCCGGCTGAACGCGGCGCAGCGCGATGCGGTGGACCAGGCTGTGGTCGATCTTGCCGAAATGGGCGTGACGGTGGGCCGCAACCTGTTGCTGGCCGATTGCCTGCGTGAGTTGCATGCGGTGTTGGTGCTGTTTCGTCAGCACGGATTCGCTGCCTTGCGCGCGGACTGGCTGGCGCTGGATGCCTATGCGGGCAAGCCCGTGGCGCTGAGCTTGCCGGATGCGCGCACGGTTCACGGCATGGCAGCCGGCGTCGACGAAACCGGTGCCTTCCTGCTGCGCGACGCGGCTTCGAACCTGGTGCCTTACAGCGGCGGCGAAATCAGCCTGCGCCTGGATGCCCGCCGATGAGCCGTCGCGTATTGCTGATCGATGCCGGAAACTCGACCCTGAAATGGACCGTGGTCGACGCGGGTCAGTGGCGCGCGCAGGGCAGAAGCGATTACGCCGATTGGTCGGGCCTGAAGGCGGAACTGACGGCCGATGCGACCTGTTTCATCGCCAGCGTAGCCGACGCCGCGCGTGAGGCAGCGCTGGCCGCGCTGCTGGATGAAGCCGGGTTGGCTGCAGCCTGGCTGAAGGCCGAGGCCGTTTTCGGCGACCTGAAAAACAGTTACCGGGATCCGCAGCAATTGGGCGTGGACCGCTGGATGGGTTTGATCGGTGCGCGTCAGCGCACACACGATGCGGTGCTGGTGGTATCGGCCGGCACGGCGATGACGGTCGATGCGCTGATGCCCGATGGCGTGTTCCAGGGCGGCGTGATCGTCCCGGGCTTCAAGCTGATGCGGCAGGCGCTGCAGCAGGGCACAGCTCGGGTTGCGGAGGTTGCGGGCGAGGTTCAGGCGTTTCCGCGCACCACGGCCGATGCCGTGCACAGCGGCATTCTGGCGGCGTTGTGCGGCACGATCCGGCAGCAGTATGCGCAGCTCGCCGAGGCCGCCGGCAAACCGCCGCGCTGCTTGTTGACCGGCGGCGACGCCCCGATGTTATCGCAGCATTTGAACCTGCCGGGCGAGTGGGTCCCGGCCCTGGTACTGGAAGGCATCCACTGCGTTGCCGTGGAGAGAACAACACGATGAAATGGCTTGCCTGGAGTTTGCTGCTATTGAACCTGGCGGTGGCGGGATGGTTCGTATCGCGCGAGTACTGGCCGCGCGAAGCGACGGACCGGCATGCGGCGATGAATGTCGACCGCCTGAGCCTGCGCAGGCCGACGGCGCCCGCGCCCGCACCGGTGGCGCCGTCGTCACCTGCACCGGTGGCGGCCGAGGCATTCTGCGTGGAATGGCGCGGTCTGAATCCGGAAGAGTACGTGCAGGTCCGCGAGCAGCTCAAGTCGCTGGCGGGCCAGCGCGTAATGTCGTTCACCGAAGTGCCGCTGAACACTCGACGCTGGGTGATATTTCCGCCGCTGCCCAGCGCCGAATCGGCCGAGTCAAAACTCAATGAACTGACGGCGGCAGGGGTGCAGGATGCGTTTGTGGTGAAAGATGCCGTCTGGCGCAATGCGATTTCGCTGGGTCTCTTCGCCAACGATGAAGCGGCCGGCCGGCGCGTGCGCGAACTCGAAAGCAAGGGTGTGCTGGGTACGCGGGTCGAAGTGCTGCCGCGGCAGGGCACCGGGTTTTACTTCGTGATTCGCAGCGAAGATCCGGATGCGCTGAAAAGCCTCGGCGAAATCAGGCAGGCGCATCCGAACAGCCAGCAGTCGCGGGTGGCGTGTCCGTCCTGAGCCGTCTATCGCAACAGGAAATGCAGCGCGATGCCGCCGAATACGGCGGCACCGAACCAGGCGTTGTGCAGGAAGGCACGAAAGCATTGCGCCGGATCGCGCTGCCGGATCAGCACCATGTGATACAGCGCGATCGCCGCTGCCACCGCCAGCCCGCCGTAGAACGCCCAGCCCATTTCACGCTGCTTGCCCACCCAGCCGAGCAGGCCCAGCGTCGCCGCATAGCAGAGCGCAATCGCCGCCAGATCGAAACGACCGAAGGTAATCGCCGAGGTCTTGATGCCAATCTTCAGATCGTCTTCGCGGTCGACCATCGCGTATTGCGTGTCGTAGGCGATCGCCCAGAACACGTTGGCGAGCAGCATGATCCAGGCTTCCTGCGGGACCTCTCCCCACAGCGCGGCATAGCTCATCGGAATGCCGAAGCCGAAGGCGACGCCGAGATAGGCCTGCGGAATCGCGAAGAAGCGCTTGGTGAACGGATAGCTCGCGGCGAGAAACAGCGCGACCACCGACAACTTCAGCACCAGCGCATCGAGCGGCAGGATCAACAGGAAAGCCAGCAGCGACAGGCCTGCCGCCAGCAGCAGCGCCTCCTTCGGCGACACCTTGCCGGCGGCCAGCGGGCGTTCGCGGGTGCGCGCCACACGAGGGTCGAAATCGCGGTCGGCGTAGTCGTTGATGACGCAGCCGGCCGATCGCATCAGCACCACGCCCATGACGAAAATCCACAGGATCAGCCAGTCCGGCCGCCCGTTGCTGGCGAGCCACTGCCCCCAGAGCGTCGGCCACAGCAGCAGCAGGATGCCGATCGGCTTGTCGAGCCGCATCAGTTTTTCGTAAAGGGACAGGCGTTCGGAGAGTGTCATAGCGTGTCGATCGTGGGCAGAAACACTTCGGTCACCAGCAGGGGGTGATGGTTGAGGCAGAACGCCGAGCGGCGCGCCCACAGGCTGCGGGCTTCCAGTGGGTGCTGCGTGGTGATGGTACGAAACAGCGGGTGGCCGTGCCGCAGCTGTCGATAGGCCAGCGGCTGGCGCTCGATGCGATGGTCGCAGAAGAGCGCCTCGCCGAGCGAGCGGCTGCCGAGCCGGGTGATGCCATTCCAGCCGCCGCGCAGGCTGGCGTGCGGCAGCACGCTGTGGGCAAACACCACCGGCACGTCGTCGCACAGCAGCATGACTTCGCGCACATAGGCGCGGGTCCCCGGCATCAGTCCCAGCAGCGCATATTCGTCCGGGTTCGGCCGGGCCAGCCCGGTCGTCAGCGGCGCCACGCGAAACGCGGCACAGCGCGTTTTGAGGCGCCGGGTGAGCGAGCCGCGGTCGCTGAGCCAGAGGCGCAGCGCGCGGGGAAGCGAGAGGGGGTGGGCAAGCCAGCCCTGCCGGGTATCGAGCACGGCATGAGGTTCCGGATGCGGAAAGTCGGCATTATGCCGCAGCGGCGTCATCAAGGGCCTAGATCGACGTCAACGCCTGGCGCTGGCCGATCCAGCGTTCCATGTGGCGTGCCGCAATGTCGGGGTGGCGGGCCAGGCAGCGTTGCGCGAGGTCGCGCGCGGCCTCCAGCAGCGCGACATCGCGCTCCAGATCGGCAAAGCGCAGCATCGGCAGGCCGCTCTGGCGATGGCCGAGCAACTCGCCCGGGCCGCGCAGCAGCAGGTCCTGGCGTGCGATCTCGAAGCCGTCGGTCAATTCGAAAATCACCTTCAGGCGTGCGCGCGCCAGCTCCGAGTGCGGCGTTTCGTACAGCAGCACGCATACCGACTCGCGGCTGCCGCGGCCGACGCGCCCCCGCAGTTGATGCAGCTGGGCGAGCCCCATCCGTTCGGCGTGCTCGATCACCATCAGTGCGGCATTGGGCACGTCGACGCCGACCTCGATCACGGTGGTGGCGACCAGGAGGTCGATTTCATGCGCCTGGAACGCTGCCATCACCGCCTGCTTCTCGTCCGCTTTCAGTCGTCCGTGTACCAGGCCGACTTTCAGGTCGGGGAGTTGTTCGGTCAGCGTTGCATAGGTGTCCTGTGCGGTCTGAAGCTGCAGCTTTTCGGACTCCTCGATCAGCGGGCATACCCAGTAGGCCTGGCCGCCCGCCAGGCAGGCGTCCGTCACCCGTGCCAGCACGTCGTCGCGGCGCGCGGCGCTCACCAGTTTCGTCACGATCGGCGTGCGGCCCGGCGGCAGTTCGTCGATCACCGAGACATCGAGATCGGCGAAAAAGCTCATCGCCAGCGTGCGCGGGATCGGCGTCGCGCTCATCATCAATTGATGCGGCTCCACGCCTTTCTGCATCAGCGCCAGCCGCTGGCCGACGCCGAAGCGGTGCTGCTCGTCGACCACCGCCACGCCCAGCCGCTGGAAACTGCCGGCTTCCTGGAACAATGCATGGGTGCCGAACGCGAGATCGGCTTCGCCCGCGGCAATCGCCTTCCAGGCGGCGCTGCGCTCGGCCTTGCGCTGGCTGCCCGACACCCAGGTGCAGCGCACGCCGAGTGCGCTCAGCGTCGGCGCCAGCTTGCGGTAATGCTGCTCGGCGAGGATTTCGGTCGGCGCCATGAAGGCCGCCTGGAAACCGTTTTCGATCGCCTGCAAACAGGCCAGCGCCGCCACCACGGTCTTGCCGCTGCCGACGTCGCCCTGCAGCAGGCGGCGCATCGGATGCGGCTGTGCCAGGTCGGCGCTGATTTCCTGCCAGGCGCGCGCCTGCGCGGCGGTCAGCGCGAACGGGAGTTCCCGGGTAAATCTGGCGGTCAGTTTTTTGCGGGGCGGCAAGGGCAGGGTCGGACGCGCTTTGCGCTGGCGGCGCGCGGTGGCGAGCGACAGCTGCTGCGCCAGCAGCTCGTCGAATGCCAGTCGTTGCCAGGCGGGATGGCGGCGCGATTCGAGTTCGGCCAGTGCGCATTCCAGCGGTGGCTGGTGCAGCAGGCGAATGCTGGCTTCCAGTTCGGGCAGCCCGAGTTCGTCCAGCCAAGCGGCGGGCAGCGTGTCGGGGATCGGCGCCACCAATGCGCGCTCGACCGCGCGGCGCAGGGTGGCCTGGCCGAGTCCGGCGGTGGTGGGGTAAACCGGGGTCAGCTGCGTCGGCAGCGGCGTGTCGTCGCCGGCTTTGGCAAAGCGCGGGTGCACCATTTCCAGTCCGAGAAAGCCGCCGCGCACCTCGCCGTTGAAACGGAATGATTCGCCCGGCTGGAACAGCTTGAGGTGGCTGGGATAAAAATTCAGAAAGCGGATGCCGAGCACGCCGCTCCCGTCTTCCACCGTCACCGTCAGCATGCGGCGCGGGCGGTACGCGACCTTCGCCTCGCGCACCAGTGCCTGGACCTGCGCCGTCTGCCCGGGGAGCAGATCGCGGATCGGCGTGATCCGGGTTTCGTCCTCCCAGCGCAGCGGAAGATGCAGCACCAGATCGGCGTCGCGGGTGAGCCCAAGTTTGGCGAGTTTGGCGGCGAGCGCCGGGCTGACGGGAAAGGAAAACGCCGCCGCCGCTTTCAAGTGTTCAGTCCGCCACCATCACGGCGTCGGCCTCGACCAGCGCGCCGCGCGGCAAGGCGGACACGCCGACCGCGGCGCGCGCCGGATAGGGCTGGCTGAAGTAGCCGGCCATGATCTCGTTCACCCTCGGAAAGTGGCCGAGGTCGGTCAGAAACACATTCAACTTCACCACGTTGGCCAGCGAGCCGCCTGCCGCGGTAGCCACCGCGGACAGGTTTTTGAATACCTGGTGGATCTGCGCGTCGATGCCCTCGACCATCTGCATCGAAGCAGGGTCGAGTCCGATCTGCCCGGACAGATAAACAGTGCGGTCGACCCGGACGGCCTGCGAGTAGGTGCCGATCGCAGCGGGCGCGTCGGCGGTCTGGATGATGGTTTTCATGCGGTTTCTCTATCGATGTCAAAAAAAAGAGGTGCCGGTGTAAGGAAGCTGGACGTGCAGCGACTACTCTTCGGGCGCGTCCGGTCCACAGCATGATAACGCGGCGCGGCCCAGGTGTTCGCACCCCTCGGGGGCGGATTGATCCAGCGTTCATAATTTCAAGGAGCATCCCATGTCCACGTTATCCCACGGCGCAGCACTCGCGTCGGCCGCAGCCCTGATGGCATTCTCGATGGCCGCAACGGCCGCCCCCAATCCCGCTGGCAGCAGCGGCCCTGCCGTCGCGGCAAGCGACAAGGTGCACTGCTACAACGTGCACTCATGCAAGGGCAACAGCGACTGCAAGACCGCCGAGCATAGCTGCAAGGGCCAGAACGCCTGCAAAGGCCACGGTTTCAAGGCGATGCCAGCGGGTGCCTGTATGGAAAAAGGCGGCGTCATTGCCGATCTGAAAGCCCAGTAATCCGCCGTGCAATCCCCTTTTTTGAGGGGGTTGCCGTGCGCATCTGATGACGGGTGCGCACGGTAACCGATCATTCGCGAACGAGACTGCCATGCAAAAAACGTCGCCCGGATTCGGGCTGGGGCTGCGCCCCGACCACTATGCCGATTTCATGGCGGGCCCGCAGCCGGTGGACTGGCTCGAGCTCATCTCGGAAAACTACATGGTGCCGGGCGGCAAGCCTCTGGCGATGCTGGACGCGATACGCGCCGACTACCCGGTGGCGCTGCATGGCGTGTCGCTGTCGATCGGCTCGACCGATCCGCTCGATCGCGATTATCTGGCGCGGCTGAAACAGCTGGCGCGCCGGGTCGAGCCGCTCTGGGTATCGGACCATCTGTGCTGGACCGGCGTGGCGGGCAAGAACAGCCACGACCTGCTGCCGCTGCCCTACAGCGAAGAAGCCCTGCGCCTGGTGGTGGCGCATGTGCGGCAGATTCAGGACCTGCTGGGCGAACGCATGCTGCTCGAGAACGTGTCGAGCTATCTCGAATTCACCGATTCGGTCATGCCCGAGTGGACTTTTCTGCGGGCGGTGGCGGAAGAGGCCGACTGCCTGCTGCTGCTCGATGTGAACAACGTGTACGTCAGCAGCGTGAACCACGGTTTCGATCCGCGCGAGTACCTGCGTCATCTGCCGGCAGCGCGTATCCGACAGATCCACCTGGCAGGGCACAGCGACCACGGCGATTACATCGTCGATACCCACGACCGCCCGGTGTGCGACGCGGTGTGGGCGTTGTATCGCGACGCGTGTCT
>JAKACL010000138.1 GCA_021821425.1 Pseudomonadota bacterium | reverse complement strand
GCGGCGATGCCGGCGAGGTCGATCTCGTCGTTGCGCACGACCCGGACGTCCTCTCCGAGTTCGCCGAAATACTGCACCAGGTTGTAGGTGAAGCTGTCGTAGTTGTCGATCATCAGCAGCATGATTTACGCCACCTCCCCGCCGAAGCGCGCCTGCGCGAGCTCAGCCGCACGCACCACGGCGCGCGCCTTGTTCAGCGTTTCCATCCATTCATTGTCGGGCACCGAATCGGCGACGATGCCGGCGCCGGCTTGGGCATAGAGCATGCCGTCCTTGACCACCGCGGTGCGGATCGCAATCGCCAGGTCCATGTCGCCGTTGAAGCCGAGGTAGCCGACCGCGCCGGCATAGATGCCGCGCTTGCTGGGCTCGAGTTCGTCGATGATCTCCATCGCCCGCACCTTGGGGGCGCCGGACACGGTACCGGCCGGAAAGCTGGCGCGCAGCACGTCGAGCGCAGTGAGGCCAGGTTTCAACCGGCCCTCGACGTTTGAGACGATGTGCATCACGTGCGAGTAGCGCTCGATCTGCATGTTCTCGGTGACCTTGACGGTACCGGTCACCGCGACGCGCCCGGTGTCGTTGCGACCCAGGTCCAGCAACTGCAGATGCTCGGCGCACTCCTTGGGATCGGCCATCAATTCCTCGGCCAGACGCTGGTCGTCCTCGCGCGTGAGCCCGCGCGGCCGGGTACCGGCGATCGGCCGCAGGGTGACGGTGTCGCCCTCCAGCCGCACCAGGATTTCGGGCGAGGAGCCGACCACGTGGAAGCCGCCGAAATCGTAATAGAACATGTAGGGCGACGGGTTGAGGCTGCGCAACGCCCGGTACAGCGACAGCGGCGTAGCGCTGAACGGCCGCGTCATCCGCTGGGACAGCACCACCTGCATGACGTCGCCGGCGGCGATGTAGTCCTTGGCCTTCTGCACCGCCGATTTGAATGCGGCCTCGCCGAACTCGGATGCGGGCTCGGCCGCGCTCACCGCCGGCTCGGGCGGCAGCTGCACCGGCGCATTCAGCTGTTCGGCCAGCGCCCGCAGGCGCAGATGGCCCTGCGCATAGGCATCGGGCTGCATTGGATCGGCGTGGGTGATCAGATAGAGCTTGCCGGCCAGATTGTCGAACACCGCCAGCTCTTCGGTCAGCATCAAGAGGATATCCGGCGTGTGCAGCACGTCGTCCTTGCGCAGCTGCTTCTTATTGAAGTCCGGGGACAGGCGTTTCTCGATATAGCGAATGGTGTCGTAGCCGAAGTAGCCGGCCAGGCCGCCAGTGAAGCGCGGCAGCCCGGCCACCGGCGCCGCCTTGAAGCGCGCCTGGAATTCGGCGATGAAAACCAGCGGATCGGGCAGGCTGTGCTCCTCGACCACGCGGCCGTCGGTTTCCACCGTCAGCAGACGGGCGCGCACGCGCAACACCGTGCGCGCCGGCAGGCCGATGAAGGAATAGCGGCCGAAGCGCTCGCCGCCCACCACCGATTCGAGCAGATAGGTATACGGCGCGTTGGCCAGCTTGAGGTACACCGACAGCGGCGTTTCCAGGTCGCCGGGCAACTCGCGCACCAGCGGGATGCGGTTGTAGCCCTGGCGGACGAGGTCGAAGAAATCTTGTTCAGTCATTTTGGCTAGGGGCTAGGAGTTAGGAATTAGGGGCTAGGGAGCGATGAGCGACCGTCACCATCGCGCGCCAACGGCGCGCGCCCTAAATCCTAGATCCGAGATCCTAGCCCCTAACCTCACGCCTTCACCACCATCTTCGCCGCTTCGGCCAGCGTCGCCACCACGGCGTCGAGATCGAGCTCGGCGACCGGACGGCCGCGGTTGTAGCCGTAGGGCACGCAGAACACCGGGCTGCCGGCGGCACGCGCGGCCTGGGTGTCGTTGAGCGAATCGCCGATCAGCAGCAGCTCGGTAGGCGCGACCTTGAACACCTCGCAGGCGTGCAGCAGCGGCAGCGGGTCGGGCTTGCGCTTCGGCAGCGTGTCGCCGGACAGGATCAGCTCGAAATAATCGAACAAACCGGTGTCCTTCAGCAGCGGGACGGTGAATTGCTCGGCCTTGTTGGTAATGCAGGCGATATGCACGCCCATCGCCTTGAAGGCATCGAGGCCCTCGACCACGCCGGGAAAAGGGCGCGAATGCAGCGACACGTGTTCGCCGTAGTGCTTCTGATAGGCAGCAATCGCCTGCGCGAACAGCGCCGCATCGGGTTCGGCATCCATGTCGCCGGTGAGCACGCGCTTGACCAGCCGCGACACGCCGTTGCCGATGTAGGTGGAAATCGTTTCCAGCGACGGGCAGGGACGGCCGAGGTCGGCCATCATCAGCTCGGCGGCGTGCGCCAGATCCGGCGCGGTATTGAGCAGGGTGCCGTCGAGATCGATGACGACGGCTTTGATGGGGAGGGGGAAGTTCATTTTTTTCTAGGAGTTAGGTGTTAGGGGCTAGGAGTTAGGGGACGTGCGGCCTTTGGCCGCGCTGATCTAGAGGCGCGAAGCACAAAGCCCCCCTAACCCCTAGATCCTGTCTCCTCGCCCCTAAAAATCAGACCTTCGCCAGTTCCGCGCGCATCGCGGCGATGATGCTGTTGTAGCGCTGCGGATCGCTGTCCTTGGCGGCGCCGAACACGGCGGAGCCAGCAACGAAGGTATCGACGCCGGCGCGCGCGACTTCAGCGATGTTGGCGGGACCGACGCCGCCGTCGATCTCGATGTTCACCTTGAGGCCGCGGTCGTCGATCATCTTGCGCACGGCGCGCGCCTTGTCGAGCACGTAGGGGATGAACTTCTGGCCGCCAAAGCCGGGGTTCACGCTCATCAGCAGGACCATGTCGAGCTTGTCCAGCGTGTATTCCAGCACGTCGAGCGGGGTGGCGGGGTTGAACACCAGGCCGGCCTTGCAGCCGTTTTCCTTGATCAAACCAATCGTCCGGTCGATGTGCTCGGAGGCTTCCGGGTGGAAGGTGATGTAGGTCGCGCCCGCCTTGGCGAAATCGGGAATGATGCGGTCGACCGGCTTCACCATCAGGTGGACGTCGATCGGCGCGGTGACGCCGTGCTTGCGCAGCGCTTCGCACACCAGCGGGCCGATGGTCAGGTTGGGCACGTAGTGGTTGTCCATCACGTCGAAGTGGACGATGTCGGCGCCGGAGGCGAGCACGTTGTCGACTTCCTCGCCCAGCTTGGCAAAGTTGGCGGACAGGATGGACGGGGCGATGCGGTAAGTCATGGGAAGCTCCGGGAATGTGGGGAAAACCTGGGCATTTTAACAGTCTGACACGCCCTTGCGTTACACTCCGCGGATTCCATTCCGTCGAGCAGACCCGTGGCCGAAGGCAAGAAATATCAAATCAGCATCACCGTCAATACGACGTATCTGGCCGAGCAGAGCGACCCCTCGGCCGACCGTTACGTATTCGCCTACACCATTACCATCGCCAACTCCGGCACCGTGGCGGCGCAGCTGATCTCGCGCCACTGGATCATCACCGATGCCGAAAACGTCACCCAGGAGGTCAAGGGCCTCGGCGTCGTCGGCGAACAGCCGCTGCTGCGGCCGGGCGAAAGCTTCGAGTACACCAGCGGCACCGCGATGGCAACGCCGGTCGGCACCATGCGCGGCACCTACCAGATGGTGGCCGAAGACGGCAACAAGTTCGACGCCGAGATTCCGGTGTTCACGCTGTCGATGCCTCGCGTGCTGCATTAAGCGGCATTAAGTAGCCGCCTGTCAGTCCTCAGCCTGCGCCAGCCGGATCGTGTATTGCCCGGCCTTTTCGTCCCGCACCATCGCCAGCAGCTTGTGCTGCTGCGCATCTTCCACCAGCTCCCTGAATGAACGGTAGCCATAGGCCGATTCGGTAAACCCCGGACGGCGGCGCTGCATGGTGCTTTTCACCATCGAGCCCCAGATCTTCTCGTCTGTCCCGCGCTCGGCGATCAGCGCTTCGACCGTCTCCACCAGGAAATCGAGCGCGCCGTGACGGCGGTCTTCCTCGGTCTTGAGTCCGGCGCCCTTGGCTGAACGGGCAGCAGGCTTCGCGGCCGGCGCCTTCTTCTCGCTGCGCTTCTTCTTGGCTTCCTGAGCGCGCACCAGGTCGTCATAGAAAATGAACTCGTCGCAGTTGGCGCTGAGCAGGTCCGAGGTCGAGTCCTTCACCCCGATCCCGATCACGTGCTTGTTGTTCTCGCGCAGCTTCGACACCAGCGGGGAAAAATCCGAGTCGCCGCTGATGATGACGAAGGTGTCGACGTGCGATTTGGTGTAGCAGAGGTCGAGCGCATCGACGACCATGCGGATGTCGGCCGAGTTCTTGCCGGACTGGCGCACGTGTGGAATCTCGATCAGCTCGAACGCCGCTTCGTGCATGGTCGCCTTGAATTCCTTGTAGCGATCCCAGTCGCAGTACGCCTTCTTCACCACGATGCTGCCCTTGAGCAGCAGGCGCTCCAGCACCTTCTTGATGTCGAACTGGGCGTACTTGGCATCGCGCACGCCGAGCGCGATGTTCTCGAAATCGCAGAACAGCGCCATGTTGGTGATTTCAGGTTGTCCTGCCATGGTGGAGCCTCATAGAGTCATGCGGATTGGGTTCAAGTGCGCTGCAAAGGACAGGACGCGGTCCTGACCGTCTTATTTTTTCATCGTCCACCACACGATGAACACGAACAGTCCAAGCGCGATCCCGGCCTCCAGCAGCAACCAGCCCAGTCCCTGGCTATCCATTCGATCCTCCTCCCGTTGTTATACTCGACGCGTCATTCTGATTTTGGTCATCTTCTCCCGTGATGCTGTTGCGTGCAAGTCCGTGGTTGTTCGTCCTGTTGTTGTCGGCCTGTGCGGCGCTGCCGCCTGCGGTACGCCCCGAGCGGGCGCCAGCGCCCCTCCCGGCGCCGCGCCCTGCGCCCACGCCGGGCCCTGCGCAGCCGCCCGCGCCGCTCCCCACACCGGAGGGCAACTACCCGCTGCTCAAGCCGGCGGCCTGGACGGACGTCGCCTTCTGGCAGGACGACGCGGTCGGCGAGAGCTGGACGGCATTCCTGCAAAGCTGCAGCACGCTGGCCAGGCGCAGCGCGTGGCAGGCCGTCTGTGCCGAGGCAAAAACAATGGCGGCGCCCAATGACGCCGCTGCCCGCGCATTTTTCGAGCAGCGCTTTCAACCGTACCTGGCGACCACGGAAGACGGCGGCGAGGAAGGGCTGGTTACCGGCTACTACGAACCGCTGCTGAAGGGCGACCGCGTACGCACCGATCGCGCGCGCCATCCGCTCTACGCCACGCCGGACGACCTGATCAGCGTGGATCTGGCGAGCGTCTACCCCGAGCTGAAGAACCTGCGGCTGCGCGGGCGGCTGGTCGGCAACAAGGTGGTGCCCTACCCCGCGCGCAAGGACATCGAGGCCGGCAACGGCTTCAAGGGCAAGCCGATCGCCTGGGCGGAGGATCCTGTCGACCTGTTCTTTCTGCAGGTTCAGGGATCGGGACGCATCGAGCTGCCCGACGGCACCCACCTGCGGGTCGGCTATGCGGACCAGAACGGCCATCCGTATCAGTCGATCGGCAAGCTGCTGGTCGAGCGCGGCGAACTCCGGTTGGAGCAGGCATCGATGCAGGGCATCAAGGACTGGGGGGCACGCAATCCCGGCAAGCTGTCCGAACTGCTGGCCAGCAACCCGAGCTATGTGTTTTTCCGCGAGCTCCCCAATGGCCTTGCCGGCCCGCTCGGCGCGCTCGGCGTGCCGCTCACCGGCGGCCGCTCGATCGCCGTCGACCCGCGCTTCATCCCGCTGGGCGCGCCGGTTTTTCTTGCCACCACTCAGCCCGACTCGGGGGAACCGCTGAACCGGCTGGTCATGGCGCAGGACACTGGCAGCGCCATCCGCGGCGGCGTGCGCGCCGATTTCTTCTGGGGTTTTGGCGAAACGGCCGGCGTGCTCGCCGGCCGAATGAAGCAGCCCGGCCGCATGTGGGTGCTGTTGCCGAAGGGTTATCCGCTTACTCGACAGAATCCATAAGGACCCGACCAACGGCATCAGCGCCGCGCGCTGACACGGCGCCCACCGACGCGGACGGGGCCCGCTGCACACGCTTGAATAAAAAAATGCACGGCGCCGGGACAGACGCCGTGCCACGGACCCTCAAAATCAAAAAAGATTACAGTTTTTGCTGGACGTCCTTGGCAGTGTCCTGGACTTTCTCGCCGCCGCGTTCGATATCCTTGCCTGCGCCCGCCACCGTATTGCAGCCTGCCAACACGACGAAAGCGGAAGACATTAACAAAGTGAAAAGCGTCTTCATGATGTTCTCCTGAGATTCAAAATTTGGATCGACCCGCTCCGGCGGCCGCTGGCGGCGCTGCAGGGTAGAGATATCCTAGGGTGCAGTGCATCATGGGTCTGTCAGACAGCACGGATTGGCCTGTCGGATGATTCCTGCATTCAAGCTCCGGGAAATCTTGCATACTCCTGAAAACCCAAGCGAAACCTGAACATGTCGAAACCATCTCCTGCTTCCCCGGGTCGTCTCGCCTCGCGCTGGCACGACGGCTCGAACGTCAGCACCCATCTTTTCCTGTCGGCCGGCATGGCCCTCCTGATCGGCATCCTGGTCGCGAGCTACATGCAGGCCTCGGCCGGGCTGGATGCGCTGAACGAGTTCGGGGTGTCGAGCGAGCAGGCCCATCAGCTGGACGACCTCAACGTGCTGCTCCTGGAGACCCAAACCACGGCCCACGGCTACGCATTGACGCGCGACGCCGGCGATCTCGCCGCGTATCGCGAGCTTGCTGCAAAAATCAATGACACCCTGCGGGCCATCGAGCAGCAGCACAAGGACATCCCGCATACGGCCGACCTCATCATCAAGGCCGACACGGTTTCCCGGCGCATCGCTCTCGCGGTGCAGCACATCGAACGCGGCGCAGTGCTGGAAAAAGCCTGGTTCGACAGGTCCGATCAGATCATGGAAGACTACAAGCGCCAGCACAACCTGATCAAGACGCAACTGCTTACGCAAAGCGTGGCGGATGTCCGGCGGTCGGTGAAAGGCTTCGAAAACGCGCGGGTCAGCACGGTGCTGCTCGCCATCGCTTCGCTTTTGCTGCTGGTGCTGTCGATTGCCCAGCGGCAGAAGCAGCAGGAACTGCTGGAGAAAATCCAGCAGTTGCTGACCGCCAAGAACGAACGGCTGGAGCGCGAAGTCCACGCGCGCACCGAGGAATTGACCAATCTTGCGACCTACCTGACCGATGTGCGCGAAGCCGAAAAACTGCACCTGGCGCGCGAACTGCACGACGAGCTCGGCGCGCTGCTGACCGCCGCCAAACTGGATGCCGACTGGATCGAACGCACGCTGCCGCCCGAGGTGCAGGCTGTGATTTCGCAGCGCCTGACGCGCCTGCGCGAGAACCTGGTGGGCGGCATCACGCTCAAGCGCAGGTTCACCAACGACCTGCGGCCCGCGCTGCTGTATGACCTGGGCCTGATCGAGGCGCTCAGGGCGCTGATCGAGGAATTCAGGAATATCGACGAAGTGGAGGTGGCGGTGAATCTGCCCGAGACCGAACCCGAGCTCACCGAAGCGGTTTCGCTCAGCCTGTTTCGCATTGTCCAGGAAGCGTTCACCAACATCCGCAAGTACGCGCAGGCGCACCGGGTATCCGTGTCACTTCGCACCACGGCAAATACCATCGATCTGACCATCGAGGATGACGGAATCGGCTTCGACCCGAATTCTCCCCGGCTGGCCCGCCATGGGTTGGC